>CAKUHX010000251.1 GCA_934659475.1 uncultured Oscillospiraceae bacterium | reverse complement strand
ACCGCTGTGATCTCCGTAGGGGCCGACAACCGCTACGGACACCCGGCATCGGAGACGCTGGAGCGCCTTTCCGCCGCAGGGACGGAGCTTTACCGCACAGACCTGCAGGGCACGGTGCTCATCCGGGCCCGGGGGAATTGATACCGATAGTACATGAAGGAGAAACGCTATGCCGCCCAAAGCAAAGCCGGACACTGCCGGCTATACCAAACTGAAAAAGGATCTGTCCGCCAAGACGCCGGGCCAGCTGTATGTGTTCCACGGGGAAGAGACTTACCTCCGGGACTATTACCTGGGCCAGCTGCGCCAGCAGCTGCTGGCCGGAGGGATGGGTACCTTCAACCTCCACGAGATCGCCGCCAAGGATATGTCCCCCCACGCCCTGGAGGAGGCCATCGACTGCCTGCCCATGATGGGGGAGCGCACTCTGGTGCAGATCACGGACTTCGACCTGTATAAAGCGGGGGAGAAGGACCGGGAGCAGTATGCCGCCCTGTTTGCCCAGCTGCCCGATTACTGCTGCGTGGTGTTCATTTACGACCTGATCCCCTATAAGGGGGACGCCCGCACCAAGCTGGCCGCCGCCCTGAAGCAGTACGGCACCGTGGTGAACTTCGCCCGGCAGGACCAGGGGGACCTGGTGGACTGGGTACGCCGCCGGTTCCGGGCGGCGGGGAAGGACATCGACTCCCGCCTGGCCCTGGACCTGATCTTTCTGTGCGGCGACCTGATGACCACCCTGATCGGCGAGATCGAGAAGGTGGCCGCCTATGCCAAGGGCCCCCGCGTTACCCGGGAGGACATCGATGCCGTGGCCACCCCCCAGCTGGACGCGGTGGTGTTCCGCATGACCGACGCCATCGGCGAGGGGAACTTCGACCGGGCGGCCGCCGTGTTGGGGGAACTTTTACAGATGCAGGAGCCGCCTATCAAGATCATGTGGTCTTTGGGCCGGCAGATGCGGCAGCTGTACTCCGCCCGCCTGGCCCTGGATGGCCGCATGGGGGCGGGGGAGATCGCCGCCCTGTGGGGGCTGAAGCCCTATCCGGCGGAGAAACTCATGGGCTCGGCCCGGCGGTTCTCTCTGGCCTGGTGCCGCAGGGCGGTGGTGCGCTGCGGCCAGGTGGATCTGGCCATGAAGTCCAGCGGACAGGACGGCAAGGAGCTGCTGACCCAGCTGCTGCTGGAACTGTCCCAGCCCGCCGGGACACGATAGAGGAGAGCCGCCATGCTGCGCATCAAAGAGGCCATCGTGGTGGAGGGGCGGTACGACAAAAACGCCCTGTCCCAGGTGGTGGACACCCTGATCTTAGAGACCGGAGGATTTCACATCTTCAAGGATCCGGAGCAGCTGGCCCTACTGCGCCGGGCGGCGGAGAAACGGGGACTGATCGTCCTCACCGACTCCGACGGGGCGGGCTTCGTCATCCGCAGCCGCATCAAGGGGGCGGTGCCCCAGCAGTGGGTGAAGCACGCCTATATCCCCGACATCCCCGGCAAGGAGCGCCGCAAGCGCCAG
>CAKUHX010000250.1 GCA_934659475.1 uncultured Oscillospiraceae bacterium | reverse complement strand
CGTTGCGTAAACGTTTCTTGCGGTATGCGGTCTGACGACCGCATACCGCTTATCGTTTCTTTGTAAAACAGGAAAAGAGTGATACAATGCCCACAGCTGAAAGCATGGCCCCAGGCGGCCGCCCGCAGCAGGATCGGGATATCCTGCGCATGGAAAACATCACCAAGGTCTATCCAAACGGTTTTGTCGCCAATAAGCATGTGAGCCTGAGCGTCCACGCTGGAGAAATTCACGCGCTGTGCGGCGAAAACGGTGCCGGTAAATCCACGCTGATGAAGATTCTTTTCGGCGAGGAAACGCTGGAAGACGGAAAAATCTATTTAGATCATAAAGAAGTCACGATTTCCAGCCCCATTAAAGCCATTGAAATGGGTATCGGAATGGTTCACCAGCATTTTATGTTGGTTCCCTCTCTGACTGTGGCGGAAAACATGGTGCTGGGTATGGAGCCCACTAAGGGCTGTTTTATCAGCATGGCGCAAGCCGTACAAATGACCCGCGAGGTATCCGAAAAGTACAACCTGCCCATTGATCCCAAGGCTAAAGTGCGCGATTTGCCTGTGGGTCTGAAGCAGCGTGTGGAAATTTTAAAAACCCTGCTGCGGGGCGTTCGTATTTTGATTCTGGACGAACCCACTGCCGTGCTGACACCGCAGGAAACCCGCGAGATTTTTGCAGAGCTGAAGCATCTGCGCGAGATGGGTCATACGGTGATCTTTATCTCTCACAAATTAAATGAAATCAAAGAATTGTGCGATCGGGTTACCATCATGCGCGACGGGCGCACCGTAGCGGTACGCAACGTGGCAGAGGTAACGGAGAAAGATATTTCTCAGATGATGGTGGGGCGCGACGTGATGCTGGAGGTGGACAAGCCTCCCGCTGCCCCGGGAAAAACCATATTAAAGGTGCGTCATCTTTCTGCAAACGATCATTTTGGCAATCGGCTGCTGAAGGATATCAGCTTCGATGTGCGCAGCGGCGAAATCCTCGGCGTAGCGGGCATTGAAGGCAACGGTCAAAATGAGCTTTCCGAAATTCTGACCGGTTTGCGCAAGTACCGCGATGGCGTTGTGGAAATCGACGGTCAAAACATCGCGGGGTACAGTGTACACAAGATTCGCCAGCTGGGTACCGGCAGCGTGCCGCAGGATCGAATGACCTATGGTGTCGTCGCCTCCGAGAGCATCAGGGAGAATTTGATTGGCAATCGCTACGATCTGCCGGAATTTAACAAAGGTCCTTTCCTGGATATTCCCAAAACCCGCCAATGTGCCGATGAGCTGATTCGGGATTACCGCATCAAGTGTGATGACAGGGAGCAGCCGGTCACGATGCTGTCCGGCGGCAACATTCAAAAAGTGGTGGTAGCCCGTGAATTTTCCACTCACCCCAAGCTGGTGATTGTCAATCAGCCCACCCGCGGCATCGACGTTGGCGCGTCCGAGCTGGTTCACCACAAAATGATTGAATTGCGTGAACAGGGAGCTGCTACTTTGCTGATTTCCGCCGACCTGACGGAAATCATGGAAATGTCGGATTCCATTATTGTACTGCAAGAC
>CAKUHX010000249.1 GCA_934659475.1 uncultured Oscillospiraceae bacterium | reverse complement strand
AGAATCCAAGACCCAATTACTATGAACATGATGCCGAGGCGGTGTGGTGGCACGATCTCTGCCTGCTCAGCCATGAGCTGCTGCGGACCTCCGGCCTGACAGCAGGTCAGATCACCGCTGTGGGGGCCAGCACTCTGGGCTGCGACTGCGTTCCGGTGGATGAGAACTGCCGGCCCCTGCGCAAGGCCATCCTGTACGGCATTGATGCCCGGGCGGGAGAAGAGGTGGAGGAGCTGACCCGCTATTACGGCCCCGAGCAGGTCCAGAAGCTCTTTGGCCGGCCTATGGGCTCCGGAGACATCGCCGCCAAGATCCTGTGGCTGAAAAACCATGAGCCGGAGGTCTATGCCAAGGCCCACAAGTTCCTGACGGGCTCCTCTTACATTGCGGCCAAGCTGACCGGAAACTACTGCATCGACCGGTATTTGGCCTATGCGTCCTTCCGACCCATGTACGCCATGGACGGCAGCATCCGGCAGGAACTGTGCGCCCCGGTGTGCCGCCCCGACCAGCTGGCCCGGGCACAAACGGTGACCGATCTGGCGGGATATGTGACGGAGCAGGCGGCGAAGGAGTCCGGCCTGGCGCAGGGGACCCCGGTGATCACCGGGACTGGCGATTCCTGCGCCGAGGCCATCAGCGCCGGCGTGATCAAAAGCGGCAGCATGATGCTGCAGTTCGGGTCTACCCTGTATATCTACTGCTGTACGGACCGCCTGGTGGAGGACGACCGTGTACGGGGCACGACCTTTACGATCCCTGGGACTTACACCATTGCGGCGGGCACCAACACCGCGGGCACGCTGACCAAGTGGTATCGGGACAATATCTTCCCCGATCTGCTGCGGGCAGAGGAGAAGGGGGGAGAGAACGCCTACGCCGCCATGGCGAAGCAGGCGGGCAGCGTCCCCCCGGGGAGCGACGGACTGATCACACTGCCCTATCTGGCCGGGGAGCGCAGCCCCATCAATGACCCGGATGCCAGGGGGCTGATCTTCGGACTGACCCTTCAGCACACAAGGGCCCACCTGTACCGCTCGGCGCTGGAGGGCGTGGGCTATTCCGTGGGACAGATCCTGGATGTGATCCGGGAGCACGGCGCGGCGCCCGACCGTATCATGGCCATCGGCGGCGGTGCCCAGAACCGCCCCTGGATGCAGATCGTGGCCGACATCATCGGCCTGCCCCTGCATATCAATGAGATCACTGTGGGCGCCAGCTACGGGGATGCCCTGATGGCTGCCATCGGAAGCGGCCAGCTGTGCGGCTTTCAGGATCTGGAGAAGATCATCCAGATCAAAGAGACGATCCGCCCCGACCCCCAGGCCCATGAGCTGTACCGCCCCTACCGGGAGGCGTTTCGTGCGCTGTATCTGAACAACCGGGAACTGATGCACCGGGACGGCAAGTCCTTTGCATAACGATCAAGAGAGAAAGGGGATGTCCAAATGAAAAAAACCTTGGAAGCGATACACGGAGCGCTGGACAAGCTGGTGGCGCTGATCCACTGGATGGCGGGACTGCTGACGGGTGCGTTTCTGATGCTGACCTTCGCACAGGTGGTGC
>CAKUHX010000248.1 GCA_934659475.1 uncultured Oscillospiraceae bacterium | reverse complement strand
ATGGCGGTAAGACGATAGAAGAGATCGCGCTGTCCTTGGATCTTTCTATCGACGGCAATGGCGGAAAGAACCTCACCGAAAAGCTGATCGTCAGGATGTTCGGCGGCTCCTCCGGAAAGCTGAACCAGATCGATATATTCAGAAGATTTGGCGTCGTTGCCAAAACAGTTGCTGTCACTCCCTCGGGCGGGCGCACAGAGGATATGAAATTATTCCGTATCGATTTCAGGTCCTGGATGCAGGAAGAAAATTATGATGAGTCGGAGCTCAACGGTTATCTTCTGGATACGCACTTTCTATGTATCATTTTTGAAGAGCCCTCCCCCGAGTATATCACAGATGCACAGACGAAAAAGAAGAAACGGAAAAAAGTGCCGCTCCTGTCCAATAAATTTCTCGGCTTTAAGCGGTTTGTTATCCCGGATCCTATGATCGAGATACAGGGCAAAAAGCTCTGGGATGATACGCGCAGCAAGATCGCGGAGCACACCCTGAGAGATGTTCCCACTGTAAGGGGCGGAAAACCGCTGCTCTTAAAGAGCGGCGGGTCCTCCTCTGCCCCAAACTGGATGAAGAGCAGCGAAAACCCGATCTTTATCAGAGGGTCAGCCGCTCAGTCCACGAGCAAGGATAAAACGGAGTGTGTCAACGGCATCCGTATGCTGCCACAGTATGTGTGGCTGAGCGGCACATATGTCACAGAGAAATTGAGAAAAACGAACTTCTTATGAAACACCCGAAATCGTATGATTCGACTCCAGAGACCCGGAGACGCATGTCCAAGGTCAAGCTGAAAAACGGTACCGCCGAAACACTGCTGGCAAAGAAGCTGTGGCATCTGGGCTATCGCTACCGAAAAAATGACAAACGGCTCCCCGGCTCACCGGACATTGCGATCGGCAAACAGCACATCGCCGTTTTTATCGACGGTGAGTTTTGGCACGGAAAGGATTGGGATACCCGCAAAGAACGGCTGCAGCGAAATCGGGAATACTGGATCGAAAAGATCGAAGAAAACATAGCCCGTGATGTCCGTGTGGATAAGAAGCTGCGTGCAATAGGTTGGGTCCCCATTCATTTTTGGGAGAAGGATGTGCTGAAAGACCCGGAAGGATGCGTTTCGGATATTCTCGCTCTTATCGTGGATCTGTATGAGGAATAACAACTCTTTTCGCATCGCGGCCCCGCGGCGAAATGTTCCTGCGCGTTCCAGCGCCGTCTGCAGGGGGCTGTGTGGGTCAAAACGCTTCCCGCCCGGTTCCGGTAGATGTTCACCGGAACCGGGCGGGAAGCGTTTTGCGTTTCAGGCCTTGTATCCCGTAACTCTGAGGTCAGTGGCCCGTCACGCCCATATATGGGCGATGGGCAAAAGAGCGTTGCTTTCCGCAATAGCATAGCGGCCATTGCCCGTGTCCTGCTCCCGGAGATACAAGCGTTTTTTGAGAGCGAGGACGGGCAGCGGGAATACGCCGAGTGGAAAGCAAAGCAACAGGCCGAACAAGAGAACAAGGTATAACAGAGGCGGGAACATCTTAACCGATGCTCCCGCCTTGTTATACTTTTAACTGCTCTCATTCTATACCTAAGAATCAACAATGTCAAAAGGAAAGTAAAA
>CAKUHX010000247.1 GCA_934659475.1 uncultured Oscillospiraceae bacterium | reverse complement strand
GGCAGCTTTGGCCCGGGAACCAAGGAGGCCCTGATGGCCTATCAGGTGAGCGCGGGGCTGGAAGTGGACGGAAGCTGCGGCCCGGCGACGAGGAAGGCGCTGCTGCCATAGCGGGGGGCTGGGCATGAAAAAATGGAGCAAGCGTTGTATCGCTTGCTCCGATGTGGAGCAGGTGACGGGAATCGAACCCGCGTGTTCAGCTTGGGAAGCTGACATTCTACCATTGAACTACACCTGCAAGTGCCATAAAATATTACCACAGAATGCGCCCCCTGTCAAGGCAGATCGCGGGAGTTTCACACAAGCTTTTCACCGTGTCGAATTATGGGAAAACTTGCGATATTTTTCTCTTTCATCTGGCGCGGCCTTGCCTTATAATGGAATTCAGAGGAATTTTAGGGTCCCGTTTTCCGGGATGCACTGCCGGAGGGCGGAGACCTGCAGAAGGGGGTCGTGGGATGCGGATCTGTCAGACTGCGGTGTGCACGCTGCAGGATCAGGAGGGGCGTCAGCGCTCCTTTCGCTATATGCTCACGGTGGAACAGTGCGGGACAGCCGACGAACGACATGAGTTTTATGGGATCAGCATCATAGAGGAGGGCGGCGGACGGAGCAGTATGCCCGCCCTGACCCGGAGCTTTCACCGGGCCAGCGCCCTGATGTCTCTGCTGGTGCGCAACGGGGTGGGGCCGGTGGGCCTGCACGATGTGATCGAAGATTGGAAATAAGGAGAGGGCCTGCCGCGAAAGCGGCGGGCCCTCTTTTTTCTCTCAGCCCGGGGGCCAGGTCATATCCCGGCCGCCCAGCACATGGAAGTGCAGGTGGGGGACGCTCTGGCCGGCCTGCTCGCCGCAGTTGGACACCACGCGGTAGCTGTCCAGCCCCTGCTCCTTGGCCACCTTGGCGATGACGGTGAACATGTGCCCCACCAGGGCGGCATTGTCCTCGTTCACCTGGGCGCAAGAGGCGATGTGGGCCTTGGGGATGACCAAGAAATGGGTGGGTGCCTGGGGGTCGATGTCCCGAAAGGCGAGACACACCGCGTCCTCATACACCTTGTTGGACGGTATCTCCCCATTGGCGATCTTACAGAACAGACAGTCAGACATGGGAAACCTTCTTTCTTTGGAAAAACTCCATATTCTCAGTATAGCACGGCGGAGGGGGGAAGAAAAGGGTCATTTTACCCGCAGCCGCTTGGCCAGCTCTCCGTCCGGAGCCACCCAGGCGGTCTCATAGGTGGTGTAGACCACCATGCCGGGGCGGGCCCCGGCAGGCTTTTTCACGAATTTCACCGGGGTGTAGTCCACGGGGACCTTGCCGCCGTCCCGCCCCTGAGAGAACCAAGCAGCCAGACAGGCGGCCTCGTTCAGGCTCTGGGCATCGGGGGACTTTCCCTCCGTCCACAAAATGACGTGGGAGCCGTGGATCTTCTGGGTGTGGAACCAGATGTCGCTCTTGAAGGCCTGCTTGCAGGTGAGCAGGTCGTTTTGCACGTTGTTCTTGCCCACCGAGATGCGAAGCCCGGCGGAGGAGCGGAACTCCATGGGCTTGGGGCTTAACCGGCGGCCCTTGTCCTTCCCCTTGGTCTGGCGGCGGAGATAGCCCGTGTCCGCCAGCTCCTGGCGGATCTCCTGAAGG
>CAKUHX010000246.1 GCA_934659475.1 uncultured Oscillospiraceae bacterium | reverse complement strand
GCAACGGCGCAGTGGACTCCATCATGCTCAACGAGGCCTGCTCCTCCGGCTGCGGCTCCTTTATCGAGACCTTCGCCCGGGCGCTGGGCTATGACATCGCCGACTTTGCCAAGCTGGGTCTGTTTACCAAGAAGCCGGTGAATCTGGGCTCCCGCTGCACGGTGTTCATGAACTCCAGCGTGAAGCAGGCCCAGAAGGACGGGGCCTCCGTGGCGGACATCTCCGCCGGCCTGTCCACCTCCATCGTGAAAAACGCCATCTACAAGGTCATCCGGGCCGCCGATCCCGACGAGCTGGGCCAGCACATCGTGGTCCAGGGGGGCACCTTCCTGAACGACGCGGTGCTCCGGGCCTTTGAGCAGGAGCTGGGCCGGAACGTCACCCGGCCCACCATCGCCGGGATCATGGGGGCCTTCGGCGCGGCCCTGGCTGCCCGGGACCTGCATCTGGACAAGAGCGCCCTGCTCTCCCCCGCCGCTTTGGAAAAGTTTACCCACACCGCACGGCCCGCCACCTGTGGCCTGTGCACCAACCACTGCTCCCTCACCGTCAACACCTTCGACGGCGGCCGGCGGTTCATCTCCGGCAACCGCTGCTCCCGCCCCCTGGGGCAGGAGCCCCACCGCCAGCCCGACCTGATGCGCTACAAATACGCCAAGCTCCGGGCCATGAAGGGCAAGGGGGAGGGCAACGGCAGCCGAGGAAAGATCGGTATCCCCTTCGGGCTGAATATGTATGAGAATCTGCCCTTCTGGTTCGCGGTGTTCACCCGCCTGAACTTCGAAGTGGTCCTCTCCCCCGAATCCAGCCGCAAGCTGTATCTGAAGGGGCAGCGCACCATCCCCTCCGACACGGTGTGCTACCCCGCAAAGCTCCTTCACGGCCACGTCATCGCCCTGGCCGAGGCGGGGGTGGACGCTATCTGGTACCCCTGCATGAGCTACAACAACGATGAGGGCATCGGCGACAACCACTATAACTGCCCCGTGGTGGCCTATTATCCCGAGCTGCTGGCCGCCAATGTGCCAGAGCTGAAAAAGACCCGCTTCCTGGACCCCTATGTGGGTCTGTGGCGGCGCAAAGATTTCACCAAGCGCTTCGCCAAGATGATGGAGGAGGACTTCTCCATCCCCAAAAGCGAGACCAAGGCCGCTGTTCAAGCGGGCTATGAGGCCTATGAGGCCTACGAGAAGGATGTGCGCGCTACGGGCATGGAGTACATCCAGAAGGCCCGGGCGGAAAACCGGCCCATCATCGTGGTGTGCGGCCGCCCCTACCACATCGACCCGGAGATCAACCACGGCATCAACGACCTGATCACCTCCTTCGGCTTCACTCTGGTGACCGAGGACGCCCTGAGCTATTTGGAGGGCTACGCCCCCCGGAAGGTGCTGAACCAGTGGACTTTTCAGAGCCGGATGTACAATGCCGCCCGGTATGTGTGCACCCAGCCGGATATGCAGGTGGTGCAGCTGGTGTCCTTCGGCTGCGGCACCGACGCCATCACCACCGACGAGATGCGCTCCATCCTGGAGGACGGCGGCAAGCTGTATACCCAGCTGAAGATCGACGACATCAGCAACCTGGGGGCGGTAAAGATCCGCATCCGCTCCCTGATGGCCGCCATCGAAGAGCACAGCAGGCG
>CAKUHX010000245.1 GCA_934659475.1 uncultured Oscillospiraceae bacterium | reverse complement strand
TGTGCAGCGCCCGCCGGGGCGTGCTGGCGGTGAACGGAGACGACGGCTATCCCTACGGGGTGCCCATCAATTACTTTTATGACCGGGAGCACCGGCGGATCTATTTCCACGGCTCCCGCGCCGGACATAAGGCGGACGCCCTCCGGGCCTGTGACAAGGTGTGCTTCACCGTTTACGGGAACGAGACCGTGAAAAAAGAGCCCTGGGCCCCCTTTGTGCAGAGCGCGGTGGTGTTCGGCCGGTGCCGCCTGATGGAGGAGGGGCCGGAGCGAACAGCGCAGCTGAAGCGGTTCGCCCTGAAGTACTATCCCAGTGAGACTCTGGTGGAGCAGGAGATCGCGGCCGCCGGGGCGGTCACGCAGGTGTATGAGATCGTCATCGAGCACCTCAGCGGGAAAGAGATCCAGGAGAAGTAACGGGCCACAGATCCGGGAACTGCCCTGGTATCCCAGAAAGGAGATCTGTATGAAACGAAACGCGGCCCTTGCAGCCGTGCTTTTGCTTGCGGTACTCATAATGTCTGCCTGTGCGCCTGCAGCCCCCGGCGGACAGACATCAGAGGACTTAAGATCTGGGGGGAACGGCTCTTCGGCGGACATTCCGGATGACTGGGATACAGATGCCCCCGATTTTTTTGAGGATCTTGGAAAAACGCTGAGCGAATTGAAGCAGGAGCACCCGGACGGGGAACTTGCCGTCGATCAGGAGGGCTTTCCGGAGAATGCCGCCGCATGCTTTGAAGAGGCGGGAGCGGACTATGCATACTTCTTTTTCGGGATGCAGAGCGGCGACGCCGAAAAGGCCATGAACGAACGGGCGGATCAGCTGAAATGCGCTGGGTTTATCACAACGGCGGGCGTCCTTTTTGCGGACGTGAAAGAGGATATGTCCTTTACGGACTTCTTCGCTTTGATCGGCGTGGATGACTATGAGTACTTCGGGGAGGACACCACTGCGGGGGGCTGGCTGAAATTTGTATACCGGGGCATGGAGGTCATGGTGAATACAAACGAGCCTGCGGCCGGAGGCGGATGGGACTTTACAGGGGCGGAGACCGTAAAGCCCAGCGCCCCGGTGTCCATCGCGGACAAGGAATCGTGGGATGCCAACCAAAAATTGGCGGACGCGGTGATGTTCGGATGAGCTGTGTGATGAGAGGACGTTTGCATATCTGACCAACTGATAAGGAGGAAACACGATGGCGCTTCTGATCTTTGGCTTGATCATTGCCCTGGCCCTACAGCTTTGGGTGCTGTTTGCGCAGCGGGGCCGCGGACTGCGGTATCTCTCTCTCTTGCTGATGGAGATCATCCCTCTGGGCGGCGCAGCCTATTATGGGGCCGTGCAGCCCGACGTTCCCTATCTGGGCTGGCAGTTCGATGCCGTCCTGTGCCTGTGGCTCGCCAGTGCGGTCCTTCTGGGGTACATACTGGCCTGGGGCATTTATGCTGTGAGCAAGCTCCGCTGATCGACGGAACACATGGATGAACAAAAGGATCCCCGGCCTGTGGTGCAGTCACAGGCCGGGAGTTTTTATGCTCTCTGATACACATGGATGTCAAAGCCCACCTGAGTCGTCAGGCAGTCCAGCGCCCGCAGGCGCTCCACCCCCGCCCTGGGGGTCTTCCAGGCGTAGGGGGTCATGCCGAACAGGGCCATGATGTCCCCGGCCCGGTCGAGCTGGGCGGAAA
>CAKUHX010000244.1 GCA_934659475.1 uncultured Oscillospiraceae bacterium | reverse complement strand
TGACCGCCGGGTCGATGCCCACCTTTTCGGCGGCCATGGGCAGGGTGCAGCCCACGATCTTGGCGCACACCACCGTCAGCAGCAGGGTCAGGCAGACCACAAGGGCCACCGAGACCGTCACCTCCGGCTTGTGCATCAGCCAGCGGTCCACCACCATCATCTTTACGAAGTTGGCCCCGGCCAGACAGGTGCCGCACAGCAGGGCCACACGCAGCTCCTTCCACACCACGGCCAGCATGTCGGAGAACTCCACCTCCCCCAAAGACAGGGCGCGGATCACCGCCACCGAGGACTGGGAGCCGGAGTTGCCCCCGGTGCCGGACAGCATGGTGATGAAGGAGGTCAGCACCACGCAGGCGGCCAGCGCCCCTTCGAAGTGGGTGATGATCATGCCGCTGAAGGTGGCCGACAGCATCAGCATCAGCAGCCAGGGGATGCGGGCCTTCCAGGTCTCGAACACGCCGGTCTTTAGATAGGGCTTGTCTGAGGGGAGGATGGCGGCCATCTTCTCGAAGTCCTCGGTGGTCTCCTCCTCCATAACATCCATGGCGTCGTCAACGGTGACGATGCCCACAAGGCGGTTCTCTCCGTCTACCACGGGCAGAGCCGTCAGGTCATATTTGGAGAACATCTGGGCCACGTCCTCTTTGTCCTCATGGGTGCCCACGGAGATGACGTTGGTCTCCATAATGTCGCCGATGCGGGTCTCGTAATCGCTGAGCAGCAGGGTCTTGACGGTGACGACCCCCTCCAGCACCCGGCTGCGGGTGACGTAGCAGGTATACACCGTCTCCTTGTCCAGGCCCACCTTCCGGATGCGGGCGAAGGACTCCTCCACCGTGGCGTCGGGGTGGAGGTAGATGAACTCCGTAGTCATGATGGAGCCGGCGGAGTCCTCGGGGTACTTCAGCAGCTGGTTGATCTGGCTGCGGGTAGAGGCGTCGGTGTTCCGCAGGATACGGGACACCATGTTGGCGGGCAGGTCCTCGATGATGTCCACCGTATCGTCCAGATACAGCTCGTCCAGGACCTCGCGCAGCTCCTTGTCGCTCAGGGCGTTGATGATCTTCTCCTGATCCTCGCTGTCCTCCAGATAGGTGAACACGTCCGCCGCCACATCCTTGGGCAGCAGACGAAAGACCAGCACCTGCTGGTCGGGCTCCAGCTCGTCCAGGAACTCGGCGATGTCCACCTCGTTCATGTCGTCCAGCTGGGCGCGCAGCGCCCGGAACTGCTTGGTCTTTACCAGGTCCAGCAGCAGTTCTAGGTCGTAGTTTTCATGCATGGGGGCTCCTCCTTCCTTTCTGATGAAAGGAAGCAGGGCGCAAAAAACCGCAGGGGGCATCAGGCCCCGGCTGCGGCTGCGGTGAGGGAGCTTATCTCCTCCGGCTGGAGCGGGGGCACAAGGGGGGCCCCTCCGGCTCCGCCGTTTGTCCGCAGCAGTGCGCCTGCTTCCGGTGGCGACTTCGGCCTTCCATTGTGTTCCCACATCCTTTCCTGCTTGGACAAGCAGCATCGATCCGCCCCCTGGGCGGCAAAAGGTTCGTTAAAAATATTATATTCCCCTTTTCCCGGCTTTGCAACCCGGGAAAAGGGGAAAAGAAAACTTTTCTATGGCAGCCCCGCGCAATTCGGCAAGCTGATTCGGCAATGTCATTTAGTTAAGCAAAACCTGTCATTCCGAGGCAGTGACCGATGTC
>CAKUHX010000243.1 GCA_934659475.1 uncultured Oscillospiraceae bacterium | reverse complement strand
GGCCAGGTTCTGTCCAAGCCCGGCTCCATTCATCCCCACACCAAGTTCGTTGGCCAGGTTTACGTTCTGACCAAGGACGAGGGCGGCCGTCACACCCCCTTCTTCAACAACTATCGTCCTCAGTTCTACTTCCGTACCACCGACGTGACCGGCATCATCTCCCTGCCCGAGGGCACTGAGATGTGCATGCCTGGCGATAACGTCGACATGGACGTTGAGCTGATCACCCCCATCGCCATCGAGAAGGGCCTGCGTTTCGCTATCCGTGAGGGTGGCCGTACCGTCGGCTCCGGCGTTGTTATCGAGATCAACGAGTGATTTCGTAACGTCTCAATGACTTTCAAAGCCCCCGGTCCATATGGACCGGGGGCTCAGCTTGTCAAAAAAGTCTTTTTGACAAGCTGAAGAAGATCATGAAACTTTGAAAAAGTTCCATGATCTTATGATCAAAAACGAAAGACACCCCTCCTGGGTTTCTTTCGTAACTATCTTCCTTCCCGTATCTCTACGTGCTGCTGCTTTTTCGACAGTCTCAGCCCCCGGTCCATATGGACCGGGGGCTTTCTTTATCAGCAGCAAAAGCACCACAGGAAAAGCGTCCCAATGACCTTCACGGCCCCGGCCCGTATGGATCGGGAGTTTTTATGCTTTTCCCCGTTAAATCGTCGTCAACTCCGCTCTCTCTCGGTTGACGAACCCGGCTTGAACTGCTATACTATACGCGAAGGAAACCGCCCGACGCCCCGCGGCGCACTGCGGAGATCGACTGGGCCGGTGCCCGAAAGGAGTATATATTATGCATCGCATCATTACCATTGGCCGTGAATTTGGCAGCGGCGGCCGTGAACTGGGCCGCCGCCTGTCTGAAAAACTGGGCTACGCCTACTATGACCAGGAGATCATCGCCGAGATCTCCAAGCGCACGGCGCTGTCGGAGGAGTATGTGCGGCAGATCACCGAAAGCCGCCCCACCGTCTCCTTCCCCATCCACATCGGGCGCAGCTTCTCCCCTGTCCCCGATCCTCTGGTCCAGCAGCGTATCTCCGTCTATTCCGAACAGACCAAGCTGCTGCACGAGCTGGCGGATAAGTCCAACTGCATCATCGTAGGCCGCTGCGCTGACTATATCCTGAAGGACCGCGATCCCTTCCGCATCTTTGTCTACGCCGACACCCAGAGCAAGCTGGAACGTTGCATGCAGCGCAAGCCCGCAGACGAAAAGTTCACTCCCCAGGAGATGAAGCGGAAGATGGCTGAGATCGACCGGGGCCGCGCCCAATACTGCGCCTTCTTCAGCGACCAGAAGTGGGGCTCTCGCGAGCACTACGACTTGCTGGTCAACACCTCCGGGGCCGACATCAAGAAGATCACGGCGGCCGTTGCCGGTTATCTGGAGCATCTGGCCGAGTAAACAGATCCTCAGCGGGCAGGGCAGATGCCCTGCCCGCTCTTTTACAAAAAATTCTCGGCACCTCAGTAGAGGTGCCGGGAATTTTTATCTTTTACAGCGCTATACCGCTTCACCGCGGATGGATAGGGGATCAGGCCCGGGGCTCATCGCTGTCCAGGCTGATGTCTCCCAGCTCAAAGTCGGAGAGGTCCCGATCGTCCTCTTTCAGCCGGTCGGCCACGATGCCGCCGTTCTGGGTGGACATCATGTTGCCCTCGTCGTCGAAATCATCCATCTTCCGGTACTGGGTCAAGCCG
>CAKUHX010000242.1 GCA_934659475.1 uncultured Oscillospiraceae bacterium | reverse complement strand
TTTTGAACGGGATGGAAGAAGGAGCGGCTCTATGCAGTCCGTTGATATGACCGTGATCGCCCACCTGCGCGGCGATCTCCCCACCAAATTCGGCATCCCGCGCCAGAGCGGCCTGGTGGACGCCCTGCAGTCCACCGTGGTCTTTGTCCCGGAGTTCCGGAACCCCGACGCCCTGCGGGGGCTGGAGGGCTTCTCTCACCTGTGGCTGATCTGGGAGTTCTCTCAGGCCCGGCGGCAGCAGTGGTCCCCCACGGTGCGCCCGCCCCGCCTGGGGGGCAACCGGCGCATGGGGGTGTTCGCCACCCGCTCTCCCTTCCGGCCCAGTCCCATCGGCCTGTCCTGCGTCAGACTGGAGGGGGTGGAACTGTCCGGCCCGGAGGGACCGGTGCTGCGGGTGAGCGGGGCCGACCTGCTGGACGGCACCCCCATTCTGGACATCAAGCCCTATCTGCCCTATGCCGACTGTAAGCCGGAGGCGGTGGGCGGCTTTGCCGCCGTGCCCAAAGGGGCCGACCTGGCGGTAGAATTCCCGCCGGAGCTGCTCGCCCGGGTGCCGGAGGGGAAGCGGACCGCCCTGACCGGCATATTGGCCCAGGATCCCCGGCCCCAGTATCAAAATGACCCGGAGCGGACCTACGCCATGGCCTTCGCCGGGCTGGAGATCAAATTCCGGGTGGCGGGGGATGTGCTCACCGTGGTAGCGGTGGAGTGACGGGCGGGGAATTCCAGCGCCGCATTTTGCGTCTCTGCGCGCCAGGCGGATGAAGACATCGACCTGTCAAGCCTCCCTCTGACGAGGGATACTTAGAGCCGAGCCCTATTCTATTCCGTAGGGCGCGACGACCCGGCGCGCCGCGGGAAAGTCCCCTCATCCTGCCCTGCTGGCCGCCTTCCCCCTGGGCGGGGAAGGCTTTGAATGCCGCCTGACACAGCAAAAGGCCCCCGTCTGCCGTTGGGGAAACGGCGGACGGGGGTCCTGTTTTGTGGCGATCCGAGGTTTACTTGGCGTATTCCACGGCCTTGGTCTCCCGCAGCAGGTTGACCTTGATCTGGCCGGGGTACTCCAGCTCCTCTTCGATCTTCTTGGCGATGTCCCGGGCCAGCAGCACCATCTGGTCCTCGCTGACCTGCTCGGGCTTGACCATGATCCGCACCTCGCGGCCGGCCTGGATGGCGTAGGACTTCTCCACGCCGGGGAAGGAGGAGGTGATCTCCTCCAGGGTCTCCAGCCGCTTGATGTAGTTCTCCAGATTCTCGCGCCGGGCGCCGGGGCGGGCGGCGGAGATGGCGTCAGCAGCCTGGACCAGACAGGCGACGATGGTCTTGGGCTCGATGTCGTTGTGGTGGGCGGCGATGGCGTGGATGATGTTCTCGCTCTCCCGGTACTTCCGGGCCAGCTCCACACCGATCTGCACATGGGAGCCCTCCACCTCATGGTCGATGGCCTTGCCCAAGTCGTGCAGCAGGCCGGCGCGCTTGGCCTCGGTCACGTTGGCGCCGATCTCGGCGGCCAGCAGGCCGGCCAGATGGGACACCTCGATGGAGTGGTTCAGCACGTTCTGGCCGTAGCTGGTGCGGTAGCGCATACGGCCCAGCAGCTTCACCAGCTCGGGGTGCAGGCCGTGGACGTTGGTCTCGAAGATGGCGCGCTCGCCTTCGGCCTTGATGGTGGCGTCCACCTCGCGCTTGGCCTTCTCCACCATCTCCTCGATGCGGGCG
>CAKUHX010000241.1 GCA_934659475.1 uncultured Oscillospiraceae bacterium | reverse complement strand
GGTATAACCTTCTTCCCGTGCTTCCTGTTCATCATGCGTCTTGCAGGCAGCCAAGGTGGAAGGTTCGGGGAGCTTCTCGCCATCGGCAATCATTCCGGCCACATGCAGGGAGACAGCCTCCTGTGCCATACGCAGGGCGTCTTCAAGGTCCGTGCCCTGGGTGACGCAGCCGGGCAGGTCGGCAAAGGTCACGTCGTAACGGCCGCTGCCGTCATCATGCGGGTCAAGAGTTGCCACGTAGTACATAAAACCTCCTCGGAGGGGAGCAGGGCGGGGCCCTAGCCCCGCCGCAGCTTCAGACCGCTCTGCTTCTCGATGCTGATGATGGTCTTGATTTTCAGGTCCTTGTTGGGATGGGGAACCGTCACTTTTCCGGGGCGGTCGGGATGTTTGAAGTGCCAGTGATCGCCTTGGGTCGCCACATGTTCCCATCCAGCCTCTTTGAGCATCTTGATGATTTCTCTGCTGGACAGCATCGGTGTCCTCCGTATCTGGATAGTGCCGTTTTTGAGGAAAAAAGGCAAGAATATTATGTAAAAATTACATACTTTTTACATAATACATGCCAAGTCCAGATACCAGATGCGGCCACCACGGCGGTGACGGACGAAGCGTTCCTGCAGCAGGGCGCCCAGGCGCTTCTGGCTGGGCAGGGGCTCCTTGCTGCGCTGGTTCCACCAGACGCGGAAATGGTCATACACGGCCCCGGCCGTGGTCTTGGCGCCCTTGCTGTTCCGGCAGCACTCCCGCATAAAGTCCCGGATCAGTCCGGCTTCCTTGTCCGCAGGCAGAAGGGTCTGCTCCGGCGTGCTGGCCACCAGCTCGCAGCAGCGGCAGAAGATGCTCTCCACCTCGGCCATGCTGGAGGCGCCCATAAGGCGGGCGCACTGCATGGCGCTGCCAAGGATGCGTTCCCGCAGGGCAGGGCGCAGGCGCAGGGCCGCCGGATTGAGGTCCACGGGCCGGCTGCCGGAGCGCCCGGGCATCTCATAATGGCCCTTGCGGCGCAGGGCGGGCAGGACCTCACCGGCCAGCCACTTCTGGAAGGGCAGGGCACGGGGCTTGTCGCTGCGGGCCACGAAGAAATAGAGACCGGGCTCGGACAGCGTGAGCATATCCTGCGCGCCACCAAGGGTGTGCATCCGTTGCACCCCCTTCCATTCTCTAGGCACGGCCTGCAACGCTCTGGATGGATTATAGTCACCAGCATAGCCCAAGGTCTTGAGAACATCCTTGGCCACGAACCACGGTTCTCCGGCGTCATCCAGATGCACGCGCAGGGGCTGGCCCTCAAATTCAAACAGCGGCAGGGCGGTATCAGGCATGGCGCACCTCCCCGGCGGTGGGCATGGCCACCAGCTGGCAGCCGCAGCCCAGGGCGTGCAGCACATCCGCATTGCATCGGGCCAGCCGGTCGCGCTGGGCTTCCAGTTGCGCGGCGCATTCCCCCAGCAGCTCAGCAGCGGCTTCGCGTTCCAGCGCATCCTCGCGGGCAACATAATCGGCCACCAGCCGCAGACGGGCGGGCAGTGTATGCAGCAGGTCGCGTAATTCACTGAAATCGTGGGACGTGTTCATAAGGCACCTCGTGTAATTTGGGATTTGGGTACAAAAAAAGGCAAGGTGACGCTCCCCGGCTTACACGAGCCGCCGGTCCTCACGGATACCGGACGTCGCCTTGCCAATATGTACTCCACACCCAAGAGGTGCGCAGATGACAAA
>CAKUHX010000240.1 GCA_934659475.1 uncultured Oscillospiraceae bacterium | reverse complement strand
AGGGAGCACAGTGAGGGGTGCCCACGCCTAGGCACCCCGAACGGAGCGGACTTTGCGCGTCCCCCGTCCTGCCCAAACCGAAGCCCAGCGCAAGCGGGTTCGGTTTGGAGACGAGGAGCAAGGGAGCACAGTGAGGAGTGCCCACGCCTGGGCGCCCCGAACGGAGCGGACTTTGCGACGAGTCGTCAGTGGGCCTCCGCCCAGCTCTCCCCCGCCGCTGTCTCCGCCAGCAGGCGCACGGGCAGGCGCTGGGCCGCCACCGACTCCATCTCCTCCTTCACCAGGGCGCAGACCCGCTGGGCCTCCCCCTCCGGGCACTCTACGATCAGCTCGTCGTGGACCTGGAGCACCAGGCGGCCCTCCAGCCCCTCGGTGCGCAGGCGATCCCGCACCCGGATCATAGCCAGCTTGATGATGTCGGCGGCGGTGCCCTGGATGGGGGCGTTCAGGGCCACCCGCTCGCCGAAGGAGCGGGTGTTGAAGTTGGAGGATTTCAGTTCCGGCACCCAGCGGCGGCGGCCGAACAGGGTGGTCACATAGCCGTCCTCCCGGGCCTGCTCCACCACATGGTCCATATAGGCCCGGACGCCAGAGTAGTGCTGGAAGTACTTCTCCATATACTCCTTGGCCTGGGCCACGGTGACTCCGATGTCCTGGGACAGGGAGAAGGCGGAGATGCCGTACACGATGCCGAAGTTCACCGCCTTGGCGGAGCGGCGCATAAGGGGGGTGACCTCCTCCATGGGCACGCCGAACACCTGGGAGGCGGTGATGGTGTGCACGTCCTCCCCGTGGTTGAAGCCGTCGATCATGGCCTGATCCCGGGCCATACAGGCCAGCAGGCGCAGCTCGATCTGGGAGTAGTCCGCATCCACCAGCACCTTTCCCGCCGGAGCCACAAACATTTTTCGCAGCTGGGCGCCCAGCTCGGTGCGCACGGGGATAGTCTGCAGGTTGGGTTCCGTGGAGGACAGCCGCCCGGTGGCGGTGACCGTATTCTGGAAGCTGGTGTGGATACGGCCGTCAGGGGCGATCACTTTACCCAGCCCGTCGGCGTAAGTGGATTTCAGCTTGGTCAGCTGGCGGTACTCCAAAATAGTTTCGATGATGGGATGCTGGCCCCGCAGCTTGTCCAGCACCTCGGCGTTGGTGGAGTAGCCCGTCTTGGTCTTTTTTACCGGGGGCAGGCCCAGCACCTCGAACAGTACCCGGCCCAGCTGCTGGGTGGAGTTGATGTTGAAGGTCTCCCCCGCCAGCCCGTAAATGCCGGCCTGGGCCTGGTCGATGCGGCCGGACAGCATTTCCCCGAACTCCGCCAGGGCCTTCCGGTCGATGAGGAAGCCCTCGGTCTCCATCTCCGCCAGCACGGTGCACAGGGGCAGCTCCACGGTCTGATACAGCTCCCACATGTCCAGCTCCTTCAGCCGCTGGGTCAGGGTGTCCACCAGGGCGCCGATCAGGGCGCAGTGGGACATGAGGGCCCCGCAGGAGACGGCCAGATCGGCCAGGGGGCCGAAGGCCCCCTCGTTCAGATAGTCGGACGCCTTGGCGAACTGGTGGTTATAGTAGGTCAGCCCCAGCTTCTCCAGGTCGTAGCTGCCGTCGGTGGGGGCCAGAAGATAGGCAGCCACCTCTGTGTCGAACACAAAGCCGCCGGGGGCGATGCCCTCCTCCAGCAGGGCGCGGCACAGGGCCTTCACCCCGTGGGCCGCCTTTTTGATGT
>CAKUHX010000239.1 GCA_934659475.1 uncultured Oscillospiraceae bacterium | reverse complement strand
TGCCCATTTTCGCTTTTGCGGGAAAACGGGCGGGACACGCCAGCAAATAGCGGAAAGGTGTGGATCATTTCATGGCGAAAGAATTTAAGCTGAGCCCCCAGCGGCTGAAAGAGCTGCAGGATGAGATCGTTTATCTGAAGACCGTGCGGGAGAAGGAAGTGGCCGAGCTGATCAAAGAGGCCCGCTCCTTCGGCGACCTGTCTGAGAACAGCGAGTACGACGAGGCCAAGACCGAGCAGGGCAAGCTCTACTCCCGCATCGCCGAGGTGGAGAATATCCTGTCCAACTATGTGGTCATCGAGGAGGATGAGGAGGCCGGCAACGACATCCGCTTGGGCTCCACTGTCACCGTTTTGGACAAGGAGTTCAACGAGGAGCTGACCTATAAGATCGTGGGTTCTCAGGAGGCCGACCCCATGAACGGCGCCATCTCCGAGGACTCCCCCTTCGGCAAGGCCCTGCTGGGCAAGGTAGAGGGTGCCGATGTCACCGTGGACGCCCCCGCCGGCCCCGTGGAGTATAAGGTGCTGAAGGTGGAGCGCTGACCCGAAAGAAACCAAAGATTGGAGTGGTCATCATGGCCGAAAAGAATAACCAGCCGGCGGAGCAGGAGGTCGATCTCTCCCAGCTGCTGCAGATCCGCCGGGACAAGCTCAAGCAGCTGCAGGAAGAGGGGAACGACCCCTTCCAGCTGACCCGGTATGTGGTGGACAACGACTCCGCCAATATCAAGGCCAACTTTGACGCCCTGGAGGGGCAGGAGGTGTCCATCGCCGGCCGCCTGATGAGCAAGCGGGGCATGGGAAAGGTGTCCTTCTGCGATCTGCAGGACAAGTCCGGCCGCATCCAGCTGTATGCCCGCCGGGACGAGATGGACGAGGCGGAGTACGCCCGGTTCAAGAAGTACGACATCGGCGACATCGTGGGCGTCAAGGGCGTGGTGTTCCGCACTCAGCGGGGGGAGATGTCCGTCCGCGTGGTCACCGTCACCCTGCTGTCCAAGTCCCTGCTGCCCCTGCCGGAGAAGTTCCACGGCCTGACCAACACCGAACTGCGGTTCCGTCAGCGCTATGTGGACCTGATCGTAAACCCCGAGGCGAAGCGGAACTTCGTCATCCGCTCCCAGTTCATCAAGCACCTGCGCAATTACCTGGATGATATGGGCTATATCGAGGTGGAGACCCCTGTTCTGAACACCATTGCCGGCGGCGCCGCCGCCCGGCCCTTCATCACCCACCACAACACCCTGGACATCGACATGTATATGCGCATCGCCACCGAGCTGCCCCTGAAGCGGCTGATCGTCGGCGGCATGGACCGCGTCTACGAGGTGGGCCGCATCTTCCGCAACGAGGGCATGGACCCCAAGCACAACCCCGAGTTCACCACCGTGGAGCTGTATCAGGCCTACGCCGATTTCCACGACATGATGGACATCGCCGAGGGCGTGTACACCACCTTTGCCCAGAAGTATCTGGGCACCTATGAGCTGGAGTGGATGGGCGAGAAGATCGACCTGACCCCCGGCTGGCCCCGGCTGACCATGGTGGAGGCTGTGAAGAAGTATGTGGGCGTGGACTTTGGCGCCATCACCGACGATGCCGAGGCCGTGGCCGCCGCTAAGGCCGTGGGCGTAGAACTGGCCGATGCCGCGGAGAAGACCTGGGGCAACGCCCTGTACGCCTGCTTCGATCAGAAGGTGGAGGAGCATCTGGTGCAGCCCACCTT
>CAKUHX010000238.1 GCA_934659475.1 uncultured Oscillospiraceae bacterium | reverse complement strand
AAGTCATACCGACCCTGGATCTGCCTCGAAAAGACCTGATCGAGTTTGCATCGGCAGTCACCGAACGGTTCAACAATCCATATATTGACCACTCGTTGCTGGCTATTTCTCTGAACTCTACTGCTAAGTGGAAAGCCCGGGTCATGCCAAGTCTGCTGGAATACGTCAAGCGATTTGGAAAGCTGCCTGCCTGCATTACTTTTTCTTTCGCCGCCTATATTGCTTTCTATCATAATGGAAAGGTGAAGGGGAATGATTGCTTGGTCGGCCGGCGCGGTGCCGATACCTATGACATAAAGGATGACCAATGGGTGCTGGACTTTTACTTTGAACATCGGGATGACGATGCAGCTTCCATTACCCATGCTGTGGTGAACAACGGCAAGATGTGGGGAAAAGAGCTGGCTGCACTGGATGGATTTGAGACTGCCGTGACTGCAGCACTGGAGCGTATCAATGCGGTAGGCGTACTTCAGGCCATGGAGGAGTGTTTAGAGTGAATGTGATCCGCATTCATCCCCAGGATAATGTGGCGGTGGCTTTAGAGCCGCTGCCGAAAGGCCAGAGCGTCAGGCTTGGCGGTCTGACCGTCACGCCGCTGGAGGATATCCAGCGGGGCCATAAGCTGGCGCTTGCGGGCATTCCCAGTGGAACAGCGGTAATCAAATACGGCTGCGTCATTGGCTATGCCCGGCAGGATATCCCTGCCGGAGCATGGGTTCATGTCCACAATATGCGCACCGGACTGTCGGAGAGCGGAACATATACCTATCGGCATAAGGTGTTTCCCCTGCCGGTAATGCCTCCAAGAACATTCCGGGGCTACCGTCGTGCGGATGGCCGGGCGGCAGTCCGCAACGAGTTGTGGATCATTCCTACGGTGGGCTGTGTGAATGCTGTTGCGCAGCAGCTGGTTCGAGAGAACCAAACGCTGGTTTCCGGAAGCGTGGAGGGTCTGTACACCTTTTCCCACCCCTTCGGATGCAGTCAGATGGGAGCGGACCATGTACAGACCAGAAAATTGCTGGCGGCGCTGGCCCGCCATCCCAACGCGGGCGGTGTGCTGGTGCTGGGTCTTGGATGTGAGAACCTCACCATGGACCAGTTCAAGGCCGAACTGGGGACCTGGGACGAACGACAGGTGAAATTCCTGGTCTGCCAGGAGGCGGAGGACGAGCTGACAGAGGGCTCCCGCCTGCTGAAAGAGCTGGCGGAATATGCCGGGACATTCCGGCGGCAGGATATTCCGGCCGGGGAGTTGGTTGTGGGTATGAAGTGCGGCGGCTCTGACGGCCTGTCCGGCATCACCGCTAATCCCGCCGTGGGGCGCTTCTCCGACTATCTTATCGCCATGGGTGGCTCCACGATCCTGACTGAGGTTCCGGAGATGTTTGGCGCCGAGTCTATGATCTTCGACCGCTGTATGAATGAAGCTGTCTTCCAGAAGGCTGTGGCTATGGTAAATGCCTTCAAGCGCTATTTTGTCAGTCACGGGCAGACGGTCTACGAAAACCCAAGTCCCGGGAACAAAGCTGGCGGCATCACCACATTGGAGGACAAGTCCTGTGGGTGCGTTCAGAAAGGCGGGACCGCCCAAATAACCGATGTTTTGGAATACGGGGGCTTTGTGACAAGGAAGGGGCTTAATCTGCTGAGCGGACCTGGAAACGACTTGGTCAGTACTACAGCGCTGGCTGCTGCCGGTGCACATCTGATTCTTTTTACCACAGGACGCGGTACTCCCTT
>CAKUHX010000237.1 GCA_934659475.1 uncultured Oscillospiraceae bacterium | reverse complement strand
AGCCAGCATCTTGGAGGACATGGTGGTGGCCACGATGAGGGAGGCGATGCCGAAGATGATGCCAGCAAACACGGGGTGGACGCCGTGGTTCACCGTGGTGGCAAAGGCCAGGGCGGCATTGTCCGTCAGATCCTGGGCCTTGCAGCACATGCCGATGATGGCGGTGAAGATGCCGATGGGGCCGGCCAGGATCGCGCCGACAATGGCGCCCATACGGGCGTCCTTCAGGCTGCGGGCGGCGATCATGGGCTGAACGGTGGTCTGGGCAATGGCGCTGGAGAAGAAGCCTGCCACGATCCAACCGAAGATCTTGGTGCCGGAGACGTTGCCCCAGCTGAAGTAGCTGGGAGGCAGGATCTCATTCAGGGCCACCCAGCCGCCGGCCCGGTCAACGATCAGGTAACAGGCGACCACAACGCAGAAGTACAGAGAGAAGCAGGTGGCCCGGCCCACCACCTTGGCGGCATGGATGCCGCCCACGGCGGTATACAGAGCGGCCAGGCCCAGGCCCACTACCACGGCGCCCCAAAGGCTGATGCCGGGGATGGCCATCTGGATCACGGTGCACATGGTGAACAGCTGCAGGGGCACATAGATGATGCCGTTGAACACGTTGATGTAGGAGTAGGTCAGTGCGGTCTTACTGTCATATTTGCTGCGGAGAAAATCGGGGACAGAGCCGGTGGGGATATTCTTCCGGAAAGCGGGGGCCCAGATGAAGGCAGCGTACAGATAGTACAGACAGCCGATCAGGGTGTACCACGCGCCGGAGATGCCCATGTTGAAGCCATCCTGAGCACATCCGATGATGGAAACGCCGCCGATCTGGAACGCGCCCATGATCACGGCCACGCTCAGCCAGGACATCTGTCCGCCGCCGGTCTGCCAGCCGGCCTGGGTCTTAATCTTGATGCCGGAGTATACGCCGGCACCGCAGATCAGGCAGAATGTCAATGCCCAGAAAATGGATGTCATACTCATTGTGATATCTCCTCTCTTTCTTTTCAAAGCAGGCCCTGTCCAGACATCCTGCCGAAACCGCTGTGAGGGGATCTTGCACCGTTCATCCATTTATCTGTCTAATGTCCCCTGAACAGAACCACGGATTTTCCGGTGGATCGATCAACTGGATATCGCGAATTTCGGCGGTATATGGGAGTGCAGATTTCAGAATTGGGAAAACTCGGAATTTTATTTGTTTATTATAGACATAAGCCTTGCTTTTTCCACACCGCGATTATACAATATGTTTGCACATATGAAAACTTCTTAACGCGAATGATATCCATAATACTTTATTATGGATATCAGGAAACGATCCCATTACTTCCGGGAAAGGGGGCCTGCTTTTTGAAGACCATCCGCTACCACGCCTTCGTCGAGGCCGTCCGCTGCGGCAGTCTGACCACCGCCGCCCAGCGGCTGAACTACACTCAGCCCGGCATCAGCCACATCATCAGCACCTTGGAGCAAGAGGTTGGCTTTCCCCTGCTGCTGCGCTCCAAGCAGGGGGTCGTCCCCACAGAAAACGGCCAGCGTATTTACGACATTCTCGCTCAGGTCGTCCAGCTGGAGGAACAGCTGAACAGCACTGTGGCCCAGCTCAATGGCGTGATCATCGGCACCCTGCGGGTAGGGGGCTATTTCAGCGTCATCACCAAGTGGATGCCCAGCATCATCGAGCAGTTCGCTCAGCGTTACCCCCATGTGGAACTTCAGATGCTGGAGGGGGAGACGGACGAGCAGATGGAGATGA
>CAKUHX010000236.1 GCA_934659475.1 uncultured Oscillospiraceae bacterium | reverse complement strand
ACATCACGCTGCCTTATCAGGCGGATGACGAGGTGGTCGCAAAGGCCCTGAAAGAGAACTGAGGACAGCCGGATAAAGCATCAAAACGAGGAGGAAGCGAGAAAAATGATACTGACCGAGCGGGAACAGGCCATGCTGAATGGCGAAATGGGCCCCGGCTTTGCCCGGGCCATGCGGGTCCTGGTAGGGATCGGAAAGGCATTTGGTGCCAAACGTATGGTGCCGATCACCCGGGGACATATCTCTTTGAGCAATCAGGAGGGGGACCTGTGGTTCTGCTCCAAGCTGCTGGAGGAAGGAGCCCACTGTCAGGTGCCGCCCTCTGTCAACCCTGCCTATGACTATGAATATTTCAAGACGGTCTCGAATCTGGATGCAGAGAATGAGCGTACGCTGAAGAGCACCATTGATGTATATCGTAAGCTGGGGGCTATCCTCACCTTCGATTGCACCCCCTTCTTCGAAAACAATGTGCCTCGCTTTGGCGAGATCACGTCCTTCTCCGCCTCCGGCGGCGCGGTGTATGTCAACTCCGTTCTGGGCGCCCGCACCAACCGTGAGGCGGCCCAGAGCGCCATGTGCGCAGCCATCACCGGCGTGACCCCGGAGTACGGCCTGCTGTTGGATGAAAACCGGGCCGGCGATGTGCTGATCCAGGTAGAGGCTGATATTCAGACAGAGTATGACTGTGAGCTGCTGGGCTACATCACCCCCAAGAAGATGGGCCAGACCTACCACTGCCCTGTGTTCAACGGTCTGTCCCCCCACACCACGGCGGAGCAGCTGATGGACATGGGCACTCAACTGAATATCCACGGCATCGTTCCTATGTTCCATGTTGTGGGCGTGACGCCTGAGGCCGTTGATTTGAATGCCGCATTCCGGGGCAGGACGGACTACCCTGTGGTCACTATCACCAATGACGACCTGGCGCAGGCCAGAGCGGAGATCTCCGCCGGCACCGGTAAGGCCGACTTCTGCATCTTGGGCTGCCCCCATCTGACCATCAACCAGGTGGGCTCCATCGCCAAGATGCTGGAGGGTCAGCAGCTGGTGGGTCAGCTGTACATCTTCACCTCCACCTCCACCAAGGAGCTGGCCCGCCGCATGGGCTATCTGGATGTGATCCATAAGGCCGGCGGCGAGATCGTCATCAACAGCTGCGTGGATCAGCCCTGCTGGTCCCACCTGCACGGCAAGAGCGGCGTGACCGAGTCGCCCAAGTGCGCCTATTACACCAAGCGCTGGAATATGGAGTTCACTGTGAAGAGTATTCCCGCCTGCATCCAGTCTGTTCTGAAGGGAGAGATCGTGTAATGAACGGGGAAAAGGTACTGAAGGGAGAGGCCATCGCCGGCGGGATCGCCGAGGGCGAGATCCTGGTCTCCAAGGACCCCATCAATTTCTATATGGTAAGCCCGGAAAAGGGCACTGTCATCGAAGAGGCCCACGATCTTGAGGACAAGATGATCGCCAAGAAGATCCTGGTGTTCCCCATCGATAAGGGTAGCTCCGTGGTGCAGATGGACGGTCTCTATCAGCTGTCCAAGTTCGGCAACAAGCCCGCCGGCTTCATCGTGCTGGATCTGAGCACGGTGCTGGTGTCCAACGCCATCATTATGGATATCCCCCTGATTCGGATGGATCAGGCTGATTATGATAAACTTTGCGATGGACAGAAGGTGAAAATGGACGGAGACACTGGCGAGATCACAGTTCTGGCGTAAACAAAAAATTCTGGGAAGAAGCGAAAGAAAACTGCCCTCCCCGGAGCCTTGTGTTGCGGGGCAGAGGGA
>CAKUHX010000235.1 GCA_934659475.1 uncultured Oscillospiraceae bacterium | reverse complement strand
CGCAGGAGGTGAACAGGGACTGGATGGCCAGCGTCATGGGCACCTTGGAGAAGAACATCAGATAGGCCACGCTGGACACGCCCAGAGCGAACGCCACCGGCACCTGCAGGATCAGGGCGATCACAAAGACTGACAGAACGATGATAGCATTCACTGGTCCTCGCCCTCCTTTCCGATCTCATTTTCCAGCTGAGCTTCCATCTCAGCCTCTTCCGTATAGTTTTCCGGGTGTTTGACCATGTCCACCGTCAGCTGGACGGTGCGAACGGCCATGAGCAGGTGGAAAATGGGGATGACCATGTACACATAGCCCATCCTCACATGCAGGGCGGCGGAGATCTGGTTGGCCTTGAGGATGCCCACCGCATATTCCCAGCCGTAGTAGGTGACCACCAGTGCATACAGGAACAGGATCGCGTTGCCCACATACTTGACGTAGGGCCGGACCGCCTTGGGAAAGAGCTTGGTGGCCGCATCGATCTTCAAGTGGGAGCCGTGGAGCACTCCGTTGCAGGCCGCCGCATAGGTGACCCATACAAAGCTGAAGCGGGCCGCCTCCTCGATCCACGCGGGGGCGTAGCCGAACAGGTAACGCCCGATGACCTGGACCATCAGGATCACCAGCATAAACAGGACAAGACATTGTCCCAGATAATTTTCAAAGTTATTCAGGAATTTCTTCACTCTGTTTCTCCCTTTCTTCATGGTGTTTCCGGCCGCTCTGTATTTTCCGCCGAAAGTGCGCCGCGCGCGGCCGGAAACATGCAAAAGGTCTCTGTCCCGCCCCCGGCCCGCTGCTGCGGGGCGGGGGCGGGTATGGGTGCGGTCATTTTACCGGCTTTTCTGCCGCCGGTCTATGTGTGAAGGGTCACTTGCCCAGCAGTTCCCGGACGGCGGCCATATTCTCGGTGCCCACCACATCGGCGCAGCTGTCCCACACGGTCTTGGCCGCTTCCACCAGAGCGTCCTTCTCCGCGCCCTCAAAGTAGTAGACGTCCATGCCGGCCTCGCCCAGCTTGGCGATGAACTCCTCGTCGGCGCTGGACTCCTTCTCTCGGATGAAGGTCAGCCAATCCTCAACGCACTGGTCAAAGGTAGCGCGCAGATCCTCAGGCAGGGAGTTGTACCACTGGGCGTTCACGCAGGGGATGTGCATGCCGCACATGATATTGGCCACGCCCAGGCCCTTCTGGACCTCATAGAACTTGTCGTTGTAGAGGAAGGATGCGGCGGTCATCGTGCCCTCGCAGGTGCCCTGCTGCAGGCCGGTGAACACCTCGCCCCAAGCCATGGAGATGGGGTTGGCCCCCACGGCCTTGATGGCGGCGATCTGCAGGTCGGAGGACATGGCGCGCACCTTCAGGCCCTTCAGATCAGCCATGCTGTGGATGGGCTTTTTGGAGGAGAACTGATACCAGCCGATCTCGTAGCCGTTGAACAGCTTTACGCCCAGCTTGGACTCGATCTCTGCGTTCCAGCCCTGAGCCAGATCGCTGTTCAGCAGATCATAGGCCTCCTTGGTGCTGTCAAACAGATAGGGCATCTCAAACACCTGATAGCCCTGGTTCCCGGACAGGGAGGCCACGGTGGAGGTGGGAACGGAGGTCATCTGGATCACGCCGAACTGCACCTTCTCCAGGTCCTCGTTCACGGAGTTGGACAGGGCCTTGTTGGGGAAGATCGTCACCTTGATCTGTCCGTCCGTGCGCTCCTCCAGGATCTCCTTCAGATAGTTCCAGCCCACATTGATCAGGTCAGACTCATTCAGCTGGTTGGCGATCTGAAGCTCATAGGTCTCGCCGCTGCCGCCGGAAACGGTGCCCGTGCCGGAACCTGAGCCACTGGCCGTGGGGACGTCCTTC
>CAKUHX010000234.1 GCA_934659475.1 uncultured Oscillospiraceae bacterium | reverse complement strand
TGAGAAATTTGGTCAGGGTGGTGTGGCGGTCCAGCATGTTCGCGGCGATGTCCATGCCCAGATCGGTCAAGGTGATCAGTCCGTCCTGGTCCATCTCGATATAGCCGTTTTCCCGCAGGCGCTTGGTGGCATATGAGACGCTGGGCTTGGTCACGCCCAGATGATGGGCTACGTCGATGGAGCGGATATAGCCGTGCTCTTTCTGCATCATCAGCATACATTCCAGATAATCTTCTGACGCGCGCATGATCTTCATGAGGCATCACCGCCTTTTCAAAGCCCCATAACGGGCGATTTTATTTAGGATAGCACATCCGCCGGACAAATGCAAGCTGAACAGGAAAGGATCGTATCGCGCCCCGATGGCGGGGGCAAAAAGACGGCAAAGGAGCCCGCTTTTGGGGGGCGGATCTTTGGGAGAGTGTCCAAACCTGAAAAAAATAGAAAAAGGGGCTTGACAATATAAGTTAGAGGAGTTAAACTCTTGTGCGGTTAAGGGGTTTGAACCGTTATTTTTTTAACGGACGGTTAGCCTTTGCAAACCAAAGAAAAACACAGACTCGCGTAAACGGGAGGGAGAGCAATGATGCCGCTTATGTTGGCGCCTATGGGTGAGGAGCAGCTGATCCGCCATGTGGGGGGCAGCCCCGAAGTGAAGAAGCACCTGGAGGATCTGGGCTTTGTCGCAGGCAGTCCCGTGACCATCGTATCGGCCATGGGCGGGAACGTCATCGTAAAGGTGAAAGAGGCCAGAGTCGCCATCAGCGAGGAAATGGCCCGAAAGATCATGATCTGATCATACCACACTTCATACATAAAGGAGACGGAAACATGAAAACACTGCGGGAAGTTAAGATCGGCGAGACGGTAAAGGTCGTCAAGCTGCACGGCGAGGGCCCTGTAAAGCGCCGCATCATGGACATGGGCATCACCAAGGGCACTGAGGTGTTCGTCCGCAAGGTGGCTCCTCTGGGCGACCCCATGGAGGTCACCGTCCGGGGCTATGAGCTGAGCCTGCGTAAGGCCGACACCGAAATGATCGAGGTCGAGTGACCTCTTCATTTCTGATCATAGGTTAATACGATCTAACTAAAGGAGCGGAATTATGGAAAAGCAGATCAAAATTGCCCTTGCGGGCAACCCGAACAGCGGTAAGACCACCCTGTTCAACGCGCTGACCGGCTCCAACCAGTTCGTGGGCAACTGGCCCGGCGTTACGGTGGAGAAGAAGGAAGGCAAGCTGAAGAAGCACGACGATGTGGTCATCATGGACCTGCCGGGCATTTACTCCCTGTCCCCCTACACCCTGGAGGAAGTGGTGGCCCGTAACTACCTGATCGGCGAGCGCCCCGACGCCATCCTGAACATCATCGACGGCACCAACCTGGAGCGCAACCTGTATCTGACCACCCAGCTGACCGAGCTGGGCATCCCCGTGGTCATCGCTATCAATATGATGGACCTGGTGCGGAAGAACGGCGATGAGATCAATGTGAAGGAGCTGGCCCGCCAGCTGGGCTGCCAGATCGTCGAGATCTCCGCCCTGAAGGGCGACGGCGTCATGGAGGCCGCCGAGGCCGCCATCAAGGCCGCCGAGGGCACCAAGACCATCCCCATGCACACCTTCTCCGGCCCTGTGGAGCACGCTATCGCCCACATCGAGGAGGCCGCCGTCCACAACATGCCCGAGGAGCAGCAGCGGTGGTACGCCATCAAGATCTTTGAGCGGGACGACAAGGTGATGGAGAAGCTGTCCATCCCCGCCGACGTGATGCAGCACATCGAGGGCGACATCAAGGCCGCCGAGGAGGAGTTGGATGACGACGCCGAGAGCATCATCACCAACGAGCGTTACGTCTACATCGCTGAGAT
>CAKUHX010000233.1 GCA_934659475.1 uncultured Oscillospiraceae bacterium | reverse complement strand
GGTCCACGTCGGGCCGGCCGTCGTGGATGAACTCCGGCCGGGCGGCCTCCATCTTCTTGGCAGTGCAGGGCATGATGGCGATCTGATAGGTGGTGCGGCCGTCGGCGGCGTCCTTGGCGGCGTACTTGTCCCGCACGATGGCCCCGAACATCTCCATGGGGGACTTGCAGGTGGAGATGTGCTTCAAATACTTGGGAGCCTCCCCCTCCAGGTACTTCACCCACGCCGGACAGCAGGAGGTGAACATGGGGAAGGGCCCGCCGTTTTTCAGGCGCTGCAAAAACTCCTCCGACTCGGCGATGGTGGTAAAGTCGGCGGCGAAGGTGGTGTCATACACCTCGTCCACCCCCATGAGCTTCAGGGCGGTGACCAGCTTATCCAGGGCGTTCACCCCGGCGGGCAGGCCGAAGGCCTCTCCCACCGCCACCCGCACGGCGGGGGCGATCTGCACCACCACCCGCTTGGACGGGTCGTGGATGGCCCGCCAGGCAAGGCCGATCTGGTTCTTCACGGTGATGGCCCCGGTGGGGCACACCGCGGCGCACTGGCCGCAGCTGACGCACTTGGTCTGGGCCAGCTTCCGGTCGAAGGCGGGCATGACCTGGGCGCTGCTGCCCCGGAATGCAAAATTCAGGATGCCCATGCCCTGCATCTCCTCGCACACCCGTACGCAGTCGCCGCACAGGATGCACTTGTTGGGGTCCCGCAGCACCGCGGGGGAAGAATCATCCAACTCCTGGGGCTCCCGGGTGTCGGCAAAGCGCACACGGCGTACGCCGAACTGCTGGGCCAGATCCTGCAGATGGCACTGGCCGCTCTTCTCGCAGGTGGTGCACTCGCAGTTGTGGGAGGCCAGCAGCAGCTCCAGGATCATCCGCCGGTGCTTCAGCAGGCGGCCGCTGTTGGTGCGGATGCGCATGCCGTCCCGGGGCTCCATGGAGCAGCTGGCGTCGATCTTTCCGGTCTTTTCGTCCTCCACCACGCACATTCGGCAGGCACCATAGACGGACAGATCGGAGTAGTAGCAGAAGGTGGGCATCTCGATGCCCGCCCGGCGGATGACGGACAGGACGTTCTTGTCCCCGTCGAAGGGCACGCGCTGCCCATCCACATACATGATCCCTTTGGACATTGCTCAGCCCTCCTCTTCAATGGCGTCGATGGCCCCGAAGGGACAGGCGCCCCAGCAGGCGCCGCAGTGGACGCATTTTTCGTTGTCGATGACGTGGGGCATGCGGATCTCGCCGGAGATGGCGTCCATGGGGCAGTTGCGCTTGCACTTGCCGCAGCCCTTGCACAGCTCGGGGATGATCTTCAGATGGCGCTTGCGGCCGTTGCAGATGGGGCAGTGGTGATCCACCACATGGGCCAGATACTCGTTCCGGAAATACTTCAGCGTGCTCACCACGGGGTTGCAGGCCGCCTGGCCCAGGCCGCACAGAGAGGCGGCCTTGATGGTGGCCGCCAGTTCCTCCAGCAGGTCCAGATCCTCCGGCTCCCCCTCGTTGTTCACGATACGGGTGAGGATCTCCAGCATGCGCTTGGTACCCTCCCGGCAGGGGACGCACTTGCCGCAGCTCTCGTTCTGGGTAAAGCTCATGAAGAAGCGGGCGGTCTCTACCATGCAGGTGCCCTCGTCCATGACCACAAGGCCGCCGGAGCCGATGATGGCCCCCACCTTCTTCAGGGAGTCGAAGTCCAGGGGCAGATCCAGGTGCTCCTCTGTCAGGCAGCCGCCGGCGGGGCCGCCGATCTGCACGGCCTTGAACTTCTTGCCGTCCTTGATGCCGCCGCCGATGTCGAAGATGATCTGCCGCAGGGTGGCCCCCATAGGCACCTCGATCAGGCCGGTGTTCACCACGTTGCCTGTCAGGGCGAAAGCCTT
>CAKUHX010000232.1 GCA_934659475.1 uncultured Oscillospiraceae bacterium | reverse complement strand
TGCGCACTGGCTCGCAATGACAAGACAGCGCTGACAGAAACCACAATAGAGTCATGGGGATACGGGGGTGACCCCCCGGGAACCCATTTGAAGCACAGCGTCAGCGGGTTCAAATGGGAGCGGACTTTGTGACGACAAGGGGGTCATAGGGGGTTTACCCCCTATACCAAAAATGGGTGGGTCGGGTGGGTATCAAATATCCAGATTCACCACATACTTGGCGTTCTGCTCGATCCACTGCTTTCTGGGCTCCACCTGTTCCCCCATAAGGATGGTAAAGATCTGGTCAGCGGCCACGGCGTCGTCCAGAGTGATGCGGCGCAGAGAGCGCTTCTCGGGGTCCATGGTGGTCTCCCACAGCTCGTGGGGGTCCATCTCGCCCAGGCCCTTGAAGCGGCTGATGTCCACCTTGGCGTTGGGGTTGTCGGAGCGCATCTCGGCGGAGACCTTGTCCCGCTCGGGGTCGGAGTAGGCCACCCGGGTGGTCTTGCCCCGGGTGAGCTTGTACAGAGGGGGCACGGCGGAATAGACATAGCCGTTCTCGATCAGGGGGCGCATATAGCGGAAGAAGAAGGTGAGCAGCAGGGTGCGGATGTGGCTGCCGTCCACATCGGCATCGGCCATGATGATGATCTTGTGGTAGCGCAGCTTCTCCACGTTGAACTCATCCCCGATGCCCGCCCCCAGGGCGGTGATCACGGGCTGGAGCTTGTCGTTGCCATACACCTTGTCCACCCGGGCCTTCTCCACGTTCAGCATCTTGCCCCACAGGGGGAGGATGGCCTGGAACCGGGAGTCGCGGCCCTGGATGGCGGAGCCGCCGGCGGAGTCGCCCTCGACGATGTAGATCTCGCACAGGCTGGCGTCCCGCTCGTGGCAGTCCTGCAATTTATCGGGCATCTGGCCGGACTCCAGTCCCGTCTTGCGGCGGACGGCCTCTCGGGCCTTGCGGGCGGCCTCTCGGGCGCGGTTGGCTGTCAGGGCCTTGTCCAGGATGGCCCGGCCCACCTGGGGGTTCTCCTCCAGGAAGATCTCCAGCTTCTCGCTGACGATGTTGTTCACCAGGGTGCGCATCTCGCTGTTGCCCAGCTTGGCCTTGGTCTGGCCCTCGAACTGGGCCTCGGTCAGCTTGACGGAGATGACCACGGTCAGCCCCTCCCGGCAATCCTCGCCGGAGATCTTCTCGTCGTCCTTCAGCAGCTTGATCTTCCGCCCATAGGTATTCAGAGCGGTGGTCAGGGCCCGGCGGAAGCCCTCTTCGTGCATGCCGCCCTCCGGCGTGTGCACATTGTTGGCAAAGGAGACCATGATCTCGTTGTACCCGTCGTTATACTGCATGGCCACCTCGGCCATGGAGTCCTCCCGGGCGCCGGACATGTAGATGACCTGCTCGTGCAGGGGCTCCTTGTTCCGGTTGATGAAGGAGACGAACTCCCGGATGCCCCCCTCATAGCACATATCGTCCTTCTGCTCCATGCCCGGGCGCAGGTCGGCGGTGCGGATGCGCAGGCCGGCGTTGAGGAAGGCCTCCTCCCGCATGCGGGTGTGCAGGGTGTCGTAATTATAGACCAGAGTGTCGAACATCTCCGGGTCAGGCTTGAAGGTGACGGTGGTGCCGGTGCGGCCGGTGTCCCCCACCACGGTCATCTCCTGGGTGATCTTGCCCCGGGAGAAGCGCATCTGGTAGATCTTGCCGTTCTTGTGCACCTGTACCTCAAGCCACTCGCTCAGGGCATTCACCACCGAGGCGCCCACGCCGTGCAGGCCGCCGGACACCTTGTAGCCCCCGCCGCCGAACTTGCCGCCGGCGTGCAGCACGGTGAACACCACCTCCAGCGCGGGCCGGCCGGTCTGGGGCTGGATGTCCACGGGGATGCCCCGGCCGTTG
>CAKUHX010000231.1 GCA_934659475.1 uncultured Oscillospiraceae bacterium | reverse complement strand
TTCTTACATCATCTTCACCATCTCCTTCTTCAGCCGGGCCATGATGCGCTTTTCCAGCCGGGAGATGTAGGACTGGGAGATGCCCAGGCGGTCCGCCACCTCCTTCTGGGTGCGCTCTCCCCGCCCGTCCAGACCAAAGCGCAAGGTGATGATCTCCCTCTCCCGGCCGCTCAGCTGCTCCATGGCCTGGCGCAGCAGCTGGCGGTCCACATCGGCCTCGATCGGACGCATGACCATGTCCCCGTCGGTGCCCAGCACATCGGACAGCAGCAGCTCGTTGCCGTCCCAGTCCACGTTCAGCGGCTCGTCGAAGGACAGCTCCAGCTTCTGGGATGAGGTCTTGCGCAGGTGCATGAGGATCTCATTTTCGATGCACCGGGAGGCGTAGGTGGCCAGCTTGATGTTCTTAGCGGGCTGATAGGTGCCCACCGCCTTGATCAGGCCGATGGTGCCGATGGAGATCAGATCCTCGATGTTGATGCCGGTATTCTCAAACCGCCGGGCGATGTACACCACCAGACGCAGGTTGTGCTCGATCAGCACGGCCCGCGCCCCCTCGTCCCCCGCCCCCAGGCGGGCGATCAGATCCCCCTCCTCCTGGCGGGTGAGGGGGGCGGGCAGAGTGTCGCTGCCCCCGATATACCTCACCTTTCCCGGCGGGGGCAGACATTCCTTCAAAAACGCCAGTACGCGGCGCAGCAGCTTTTTCACAGCCATCTCCCCTTCTCCCTTCCGGCGGTCCTCCCGCCGCACCTTCTACAACAACGCCCCGTAGCCCCCGCCATCGGACACCGGCGTGGGGGACAAGGCGGCCAGCATGTCCCTTCTCTCCCCGTTCACCCACAGGCCGTCCGGCCGCAGAGCCAGCAAAAGGCCCCGCTCCACCCCCACCGCCCGATAGGGCAGAAGGCGCACCCGGCCCGCCAATGGGCCGTCCCGCAGCCTTTCCATACAGGCCACAGGGTCGGCCAACTCCCCGGCCATCAGCGTCCCCGGCGGCAGCAGGGGCAGCAGCAGTGCCCCCTCAGCCACCAGCACCGGGATCCCGGCCACCGGGTCGGTCAGGGTGTTCCCGGTGTCCCGCAGGGCGGTCAGCTCCACACTGCGTCCATCCAGAGCGAGACGCACAGCCGCCAGTTCCCCCGCCGAGGCCGTGTGCCGGGCCAGACCGCGGAACACCAGCGTCACCGCCGCGTAACACCCGGCGGCGGACAGCAGCACTGTTTTGATGTCCATGGCGGAGTACACCACTCCCCCGGACAGGGTCAGCCCCCGCCCCCCCAGCAGAGACACCGCCAGCACTCCGCCCCCCAGGGCGCAGGACAGGGCCAGAAACAGCAGGCTCTGCCGCAGCAGCCGCCGGCTGCCTCCATAGGCGGCTACGCTCATCAGGGCCAGCACCGCCAGACGGCAGGGCAGCCGCTGCAAAAAAGCCCCGCCCGGCAGAAAAATGGCCACGGCGTACCCGCCCCCCAGAACGGCCCCCAGGGCAAAGCGCAGACGGCGCAGCCGCTCCCCCGCCAGCCGGGCCGCCCCCAATAGCAGGAGGTAGTCCACTAAGGCGTTGAGCAGGAAGAGGGTATCCACATAGATGACAGTCACACCGGCGCCCCCTCCCGCGGCTTTCGCAGCAGGTATCATTATAGGGGCATCCGCCCGAGAATAGAGTCACATCGGCGGGCAAAATTTCCTTCTTTCTTCGACGGGCCGCCCGCTTTTCCGCAGAGCAGGGAAAAACAGGCAGAAAAAAGCAAGCCCCCGCTTTGCGGGGGCTTGCTTGCTGGCTTGTGTTACTTGCCCTGATAGGCTTTAAACAGGAAGGTGACGATCTGAGCGCGGGTGCAGTCGTCGCCCGAACCGAACAGGCCGCCGCCCACACCGGCGGTGACGCC
>CAKUHX010000230.1 GCA_934659475.1 uncultured Oscillospiraceae bacterium | reverse complement strand
TGGCGAACAAACTCAATGTGCTGCGGCGGGCCGGTCTGACCTTCGCCCCGGAGGCGGGCACCCAGCGCCTGCGGGACGCCATCAACAAGAACCTGCGGGAGGAGGACCTGATGCAGTCCGTCCGCACGGCCTTTGCCGGCGGCTGGAGCGGGGTCAAGCTGTATTTCATGCTGGGCCTGCCCACAGAGACGGATGAGGATGTGCTGGGCATCGCCGACCTGGCCCGCAAGGTCTATTTCGCCTGGCGGGAGTGCACCCCCAACCGGGCCCGGGGGGTGCGGATCACTGTATCCACCTCCTGGTTCGTGCCCAAGCCCCACACCGCCTTCCAGTGGGAGGCCCAGATCACCCGGGAGGAGTATCAGCGCCGGGTGGATCTGCTGCGGGACGCCCTGCGCCACGACCGCTCTATCACCTATAACTGGCACGACATCCAGACCAGCTATCTGGAAGCCGTATTCTCCCGGGGGGACCGCCGCCTGGCGGACGTATTGGAACACGCTTGGAGACACGGAGCCAAGCTGGACTCCTGGTCGGAGTATTTCGACCCCCAACGGTGGTCGGATGCCCTGGCCGCTTGCGGCCTGAACGGCGACTTTTACGCCCACCGGGAGCGGGCCAAGGACGAAGTGTTCCCCTGGGAGGTGCCCAGCGTGGGGGTCAGCCGCGACTTTCTGTGGCGCGAGCGTGAGCTGTGCTATCAGTCTGTGACCACCCCCGACTGCCGCACCCGCTGCTCCGCCTGCGGGGCCAACAAACTGCTGGAGAGGGGGCGTACCTGTGGCTGACCGGATCCTGTTTTCCAAAACCGGCCGCGCCCGGTTCATCTCCCATCTGGATCTGATGCGCACCCTTCAGCGCGCCTTTTTCCGGGCCGGCATCCAGATCAAGCACACCGAGGGCTTCAACCCCCACCCCTTTGTCTCCATCGCCTTGCCCCTGTCCGTGGGCTACTCCAGCCAGTGTGAGATCATGGAGTTCGTCCTGCTTGGCGGCGCCACCTATGAGGACCTGCCCGAAAAGATGAACGCCGCGCTGCCGGAGGGGATCTTCGTACAGGCCTGCTACCCGGCGGAAAACAAGCTGAAGGAGCTGGCCTATCTCAACTGCATCGTGCGCCTGGACTATGACAGCGGCGTGCCCGAGGGAGCGGAGCGTGCTTGGCGGGAACTGCTGGGCCGGGAGAGCCTGGTGGTGAAGAAGAAGTCCAACAAGGCCAAGCTGGGCTACACGGAAACGGACATCATCCCCCTGATCCGGCACTGGACGCTGACAGCAGGGGAGAGGGACATCACTTTAGATCTTGTGCTGTCCGCCCAGAACCCGGGCTTGAACCCTGTGGTCATCCGGGATGCCTTCTGTGAGGCATACCCGGACCTTGCACCCGACTTTATGGCGGTCCACCGAAAGGCCGCCTTGGACATCAATGAGGAACCATTCCGGTAAGACCGGCTTAAAAAACGATTTATATGGAGGAATTTACAATGGAGAACATGGAGAATAGACCCACTCAGCACAGCCTGACCTGGACGGTCACCGATGATATGTGCGCCAAACGCATCGGCACTGCCGGGGCTAAGATCTTGTCCACTCCCAATATGCTCTCCCTTATGGAGGCCTGCGCCCTGGAGCTGGCCAAGGAGTATCTGGAGGAGGGAGAGACCACCGTGGGCGCCGAGGCCCATATCCGCCATCTGGCCCCCACCCCCGTGGGCATGAAGGTCACCGCCACCGCCACTCTCCGCTCCATCGAGGGCCGCAAGATGTGGTTCGACCTGGTAGTGAACGATGAGAAGGGCAAGTGCGGCGAGGGCTCCCACCTGCGGGTGAAGGTGGCCAACAAGGACCGCAGCAAGAAGTAAACCGGAAAAATCATGAAACGCCCGGAGAGGGCTTGTCAAGCACGGAAAAGAATGG
>CAKUHX010000229.1 GCA_934659475.1 uncultured Oscillospiraceae bacterium | reverse complement strand
CGTCCAGATAGTGCTTCACATAGCCGAAGGCGGTCTTTTCCGCCACGGCGCCGATAGTGCCCGCCCGGAACACATGGGTCTGTCCGAACAGCTCGAAGGTGTAGCGGTGGGCATTGGCCTGGTACTCGCCGGAGAAGTTCAGGTCTATATCGGGCACCTTGTCGCCGCCAAAGCCCAGGAAGGTCTCGAAGGGGATGTTGAACCCGTCCTTCACATACTTGGTGCCGCATACGGGACAGTAGGCGTCGGGCATATCCGCGCCGCAGCCGTAGGGGTGCTCCGGGTCCTGGGCGTAGTCGAAGTCGGTGTGCTTGCACTTGGGACAGCGGTAGTGGGCGGGCAGAGAGTTCACCTCTGTAATGCCCGACATAAAGGCCACCAGAGAGGATCCCACTGAACCACGGGAGCCCACCAGATAGCTGTGCTCAAGGGAGTTCTGCACCAGCTTCTGGGCAGACATGTAGATCACGTCATATTTGCAGCGGATGATGTCGTTCAGCTCGGTATTGATGCGATCCACCACGATTTGGGGCGGGTCCTCTCCGTACAGGTCGCGGCACTTGCCCCACACCAGCCGCTTCAGCTCCCCGTCGGAGTCCTCCAGCTTGGGGGCAAACAGGCCGTTGGGCAGGGGCTCGATGGGGTCGCAGCAGTCAGCGATAAAGTTGGTGTTCTTCACCACCACCTCATAGGCCTTCTCCTTGCCCAGATAGGAGAACTCCTCCAGCATCTCCTCCGTGCTCTTGAAGTAGATGGGCAGGGGCGCGTCGGCGTCCTCAAAGCCCTTGGAGGCCAGCAGGATGTGGCGGTAGATCTCGTCCTCCGGATCCAGGAAGTGGACGTCTCCAGTGGCGCACACCGGCTTATTCAGTTCCTCGCCCAGCTTCACGATGGTGCGGGTGAAGTCACGCAGCTCCTCTTCACTGTGCACCATGCCCTTGCGCAGCATGAACATATTGTTGCAGATGGGCTGGATCTCCAGATAGTCGTACCAGGAGGCGATGCGCTTCAGCTCCTCCCAGTTTTTCCCGTCCACCACCGCCCGGAACAGCTCCCCCGCCTCACAAGCAGAACCGATGATCAGGCCCTCCCGATTTTCATCGATGATGGACTTGGGCATGATGGGGTAGCGCTTAAAGTGTTCCAGCTGGGACAGGGACACCAGCTTATACAGGTTGCGCAGGCCTGTGTTGTTCTTGGCGATGACGATCAGGTGCTTGGGCTGCCGCCTGGCCTTGCCCTTTTTGCGCAGCTTAGGCATGCAGGGGTTGATGTCCGCCAGATCGTGCAGGCCCATCTCCTCCAGCATTTTGAAGAAGGGAGGCAGCATATAGGCCACCGTGGCCGCGTCGTCGCTGGCCCGGTGGTGGTTGAAGGCGGGCAGCTGCAGCCGCTCGGCTACGATGTCCAGCTTATATTTGCCCAGATCGGGCAGCAGGTTCTGGGCCAGGATCAGGCTGTCGATGGATGTGTTATGGAAGGGGATGCCGTACTTTTCACAGCCCGCGGCGATAAAGCCCATATCGAAGTCCGCGTTGTGGGCGGCCAGGGGCCTGTCCCCCGCAAAGGCCAGAAAGGCCCGCAGGGCTTCCTCCTGACTGGGAGCCCCCTCCAGCATGGCGTCGGTGATGCCCGTCAGATTCACGATCTCCGTGGGCAGCCGCCGCCGGGGATCCACGAAGATGTTGAACCGCTCCCCCACCTCGCCGTTTTTCAGTACCACCGCGCCGATCTCGATGATGACCTCTCTGCGCCGGTCCAGGCCGGTAGTCTCAATGTCGAAGCAGACGATCTCCCCGTCAAAGGGCTGGTGCACGTCCCCGTGCACCACCACCCGGTCGTCCACATCGTTGATAAAGTACGCCTCCACCCCGAAGAGGATCTTGATTTTCTTGGCGGAGTGCTTGGCGTTGGGAAAGGC
>CAKUHX010000228.1 GCA_934659475.1 uncultured Oscillospiraceae bacterium | reverse complement strand
CGAACATAAAGACCGCAAGCCCGGCGCCGAACCCCAGGTAGATGATGGGAATGGTCCAGGGGGTGTTCAGGCCGACCTTCTCCAGGCCGCCGGTGAGGAAGTCGTAGTACGGGATCTTAACGCGGTCCGCCGTGCGGGCCAGAGTGAACATGACCATCTGGAAGGGCACCACCATGGAGAATACACACAGGTAGTAGACCACCTTGCAGAGGAAACTGCCCACCCGGGCGATGTACCAGGCCGCCATGGAGCAGCAGATCAGGATCAGGGCCGAGGAGGTCAGGGTCATGAAAAAGCTGTAGAACACCGATTTGGCAAAGGGATAGTTGCCGAAGGTCATGCCCTTGATGTAGTTCTGAAAGCCCATGAAGGTCTCGCTGTTGGGCAGGGCGAAGGTGTCCATATTCACGGCGCTGTTGCTTTTGAAGGAGTTGATGAGCACCAGCACCACGGGCATGATGTAGATGATGCAGATGATGGTGAACGCCACAGACAGGGCGTTCTTTGCCCGCTGCTCCTGCTTTAGGGTCGCCTGCTTATGTGCCATTACTGCTGCACCTCCTTGGAACGGGTCGCTCTCAGCTGGAACAGTGCGATGACCACCACCAGCAGGAAGAACAGGACGGCCTTCGCCTGTCCAACGCCCCGGTTGGTCACATTGGAGTAGAACGAGGAGTAGATATTCAGGGCCAGCATCTCCGTGGTCTTGACGGTGTTGCCTGCCGCATCCATGACAAAGGGCCGGCCGTTGGTCAGGGCCATGTTCTGGTCAAACAGCTTGAAGGAGTTGGTCAGGGTCAGGAAGGTGCAGATGGTGATGGAGGGCATCACGTTGGGGATCGTGATGTGCCACAGGGTCTGCCACTCGGTAGCGCCGTCGATCTTGGCGGCTTCGATCATATCCTCCGGCACGGCCTGAAGACCGGCGATGTATATGATCATCATATAGCCCACCTGTTGCCAGCACATAAGGATGATCAGGCCCCAGAAACCGTATTTCGTCTCCAGCAGCACGGAGGTGCCGTAGCGCACCAGGATGCCGTCGAAGATCATGGACCAGATATAGGCCAGCACGATGCCGCCGATGAGGTTGGGCAGGAAGAACACGGTGCGGAAGATGTTGGAGCCCTTGATGTTCCTGGTCAGGACATAGGCCACGGCAAAGGCCAGCAGGTTGATGGTGACCAGAGAGACAAGGGCGAACAGGGCTGTATACCAGAAGGCGTGCAGGAAAGAGGGGTCTTGAAGGGCCTTTTTGTAGTTGTCGAACCACACCCAGGTCCAACTGCTGGTGATCTTGAATTTGCAGAAGGACAGGAACAGCCCGTGGCAGAAGGGCCACAGGAACCCGACGCAGAAGGCGGCGAAGGTGGGCAGCAGGAACAGCCAGACCCAGCGCTGGATGGGGCGGCGGATCAGGCTGGAGTTGAGGGAGCCCGCCATCCGCTTTTGGAACAGGGCGCGCATATAGATCACTCTCCTTGATTCTGGTTCATTTCCAGGGACGGCGGCCCACCGCAGGGCTGGACAGCCGTCCCCATAAATGAGAAGCAGGGGCGGGCAGTTTTGCCCGCCCCTGCTGAAATTACCATGAGGTGTCAGCTGAAGGCTCAGCCGGCGTTCTCGTTGGCATACTGCTGCGCCCAGCCCTGGACGAAGGCAGTCTCTACATTGGCCCAGTCGCCGCCGTTGGCGGTGTACTGACCCAGAGCGTCCACCACGCCGGCACGCCAGTCGTCCACGGCGGGGGTGTAGTTAAAGGCCCAGGTCACAACGTAGTTGCCGCTGGCAATGTAGCGGTTGGCATCGGCGAAGAACACATTCTCAGGCTCCTTGGCGTTCTTGAAGGGGCAGGGACCGAACTGCTCCGCCATCATGGTGGTGCCGGCGTCAGAGGTGATGACCCACTTCATGAAGTCCAGAGTG
>CAKUHX010000227.1 GCA_934659475.1 uncultured Oscillospiraceae bacterium | reverse complement strand
CCCTTCTATCGCATCGTGGTGGCTGACTCCCGTTATCCCCGCGACGGCCGTTTCATCGAGGAGATCGGCACTTACAATCCCGTAGTCAACCCCGCCGAGCTGAAGGTGGACGTGGACCGTGCCCAGGCTTGGATCAAGACCGGCGCTCAGCCCACCGAGACCGTCCGTGACCTGCTGAAAAAGGCCGGCGCTCTGTAAGGCTGGAGGTTCGACACGGAATGAAAGAACTTCTGACCTATGTGGCCCGGAATCTGGTCGAGCACCCCGATCAGGTCACCGTCACTGAGACGGTGGAGGACGGGGAGACGGTTCTGGAGCTGCGGGTCGCCCCCGAGGACATGGGCAAGGTGATCGGCCGTCAGGGCCGCATCGCCAAGGAGATCCGCACACTGATCCGCTCCGTGGCTCAGCGCACCGGACAGCGTGTCTGCGTGGAGATCGTAGACTGACCCAAGGCGCGGGGAATTTCCCCGCGCCTTTTTTACAGCTTCTCCGCCCGCGGGCGGTTCCACTCTCTTTTCCAGGAGGTTTTCCATGAAAGAGCAATATTTAGAGGTGGGCAAGGTGGTTGCCACCCACGGCGTGATGGGCGAGGTTCGGGTGCAGCCCTGGGCGGACTCCCCCCAGTTCCTGTGCCAGTTCAAGACCCTGTATGTGGACAAGGCCCTGGTGCCCTATGCGGTAGAGCGCGCCCGGCCCCACAAGAACATGGCCATCATCAAGTTTGAACAGGTATATGACGTTCCCTCCGCCCTGGCCATGCGCAACGCTGTGCTGTATATCGACCGGAACGACGCCCACCTGCCGGAAGGCACCTTCTTCCTGGCCGATGTGATCGGCATCGAGGCTCGGGACGCCGCCAGCGGCGCGGTGCTGGGTCATGTGGCCGATGTGCTCACCCTGCCGGCCAACAACGTGTATGTGGTGCGGGGCGGCCCCCGGGAGCTGATGATCCCGGCAGTAGACGAGTTCGTACCCAAGGTGGATGTAGATGCCGGCTATATGCTGGTAAACATGGTAGACGGACTATAATAACAAAACAGCCCCGGTGCCACAGGCTCCGGGACTGTTTTTTATTCCTGCTCCAAAAGGACCTGAGGGTCCGGGAGCTGGGAGAGGACGGTGCACACCACGTTGGAGCACGCCGGCTCTTCCATGGCCAGGATGCCGGACATGAGCTGATACAGGGGCTGATAGCACTTGGCGTACTCCTCCGCCATGGCTCTGCCCTCCTCCGTCAGATGCACCGCGCCGTAGTGCTTCTTCTCCGCCAGGCCCAGCTGGCACAGAGAGGACACCATGGCGTGGACGCTGGGCTTGCTCACCTGAAGGCGGGCGGCCAGATCCACGCAGCGCACGCCGCCGTCCTTGCCCTGCAGCTCCAGCAGGGTGAGCAGATACCGGATGTTGGCCCCGGTCATCGCCCTCTCCTTTTCGGCCATGCTCTCCTCTCCTTTCCCTGACAGTTTTTGAAAACCGGGAGACGCGCTTCCGCGCGCCTCCCGGTCCTTCATGTTCTGTTACTTCCTATTGTGACAGGTACCGCCCATCGCGCAGTGGGCGCAGTTGGCTCCGCAGGAGGACTTTCCCTGTTTCTTATCTCTCACCATGCTCCTGATGATCGCGATCACGACCAGCAGAAGAACTGCGCTGATCACGATGGTGCTTAGATCCTCTTGAAGCCACGAAAGCATAACATTCACTCCTTTGGTCGGGGGAATAGGCCGGTCAGCTTACTTGGTGACCAGCTTGTCGGCCTCCTTATAGGGCTTGAACAGCATATACAGCATGCCGACCAGCACCACGATGGCGGCCACAAGGCCCACGATGCTCATGCTGCCGGTGGCGGCATTGCCGAACTGGTTGACCATCAGGGCGATCAGGTAGGCGAAGCCGCACTGATAGCCGATGGCGAACCAGGTCCACTTGGCGTTGTTCATCTCGCGCTTGATGGCGCCGA
>CAKUHX010000226.1 GCA_934659475.1 uncultured Oscillospiraceae bacterium | reverse complement strand
ATCACGTTGTTCACATCCGGGTCATCAGACAGGCGGAGGATATTGTCGTAGGTCACGCGGGCCTTTTGTTCTGCTGCCATGTCCTCGGTCAGATCTGCGATCACGTCTCCGGTACACTGGATAGAGCCGGCGGACCAGGGAAAACCGGAGGCAGCGGTGGGATAGACACCGGTGGTGTGGTCCACGAAGTAGGGGGCGAAAACGGCGTTCTCTCGCACCTCTTTGTCGCTCAGATCTCGGGTCAGCTGGTGCACGATAGCTGCCACCATCTCCATGTGTCCCAACTCCTCTGTGCCGATATCAGTCAGCAATGCCTTGGCCTCTTCATACGGCATCGAGTACCGCTGAGACAGGTAGCGCATGGACGCGCCCAACTCGCCGTCCGGGCCGCCGTACTGGCTGATGATGAAGGCCGCCAGCTTTGGGTTGGGTGTGGCGATCCGCACTGGGAACTGGAGCTTCTTCTCATAAATAAACATGTTACTTCACCTCGTTCTGCCGGAAATGCCAGGGCCAGGGGTCGCTCAACCAGCGGTAGGCGCCGAAGTTGACGGCGGAGTCCTTCATCAGCGGACCGTTCGTCTCCTCATAGGCGGCCCTTGCACTGCGCTCCATCGCCACATACTGGCGATAGAGCTGAAAGGCTTCCTCGTCCTCCGGGTGAGTATCCAGATAGATCCCCAGCTCCAGCACTACGAATTCCAGAGCCTGGAGTTCCACAAGGGGATCAGATGGCAGGGAGCTGCCCTCGGTATTCAAATGGAAGGGGAGGTTCAGCCCCGGAAACAGAGTGCCGTTACTGAGAGCGTCGTTTTGGTCGTACTTCTGGGGTGCATTCTGCTGGAACGGAACATAAGGAACGGCCAGCGGGGCGCAGGCGGGCATCGTGCCGCAGCGATCCGGACAGCTGGAGGCCGTTCCACCGTTGTTGTTGTTCAATGGAGATCCCTCCTTGGATAGATTGAGCCAAACCGGCTCAGTCCATTCTATGTCCGGCCGCGCCTGCGGCCACTGGAGCAGGGGCGTTACAAAGCAGACAACTGGCACAGCGCTGCGGGCCCGCCTACGATCTGCCGCAGATCACGGCCGAAAGGCAGAAAAAACTTTTCATAAGGCACACCACCGGGCCATAGGGTGTTGGGGGGTGTTGTGATGAGCAGACGTATCTGGGCAGCGGTCCTGATCTGTGCGGCTTTAGCAGGCGCAGCAGCGCTGTTCCGCCAGGATGCAAAAGAGACTATGGCCGCGGAGCAGCTGCGCGGTATCCTTTGTCCCGTCCGTCTGGTGCTGGATGCGGGCCACGGGGGAGAAGACGGAGGCGCAGTCTCCCTGACCGGCGTACCGGAGAGCAGGATCAATCTGGCCATCGCCTTGCGGTTGGAGGATATACTAGCCTTCTGCGGTCTCCCCTCCGCAGCTCTTCGCCGTGAGGATATTTCCCTTTACAGCGACGGCGCTGCAACGCTTAGAGAGAAAAAGGTCTCCGACCTGCACAACCGGGTAGCCGAAATAGAGCGGGAGGATGACACAGTCCTGGTCAGCATCCACCAGAACAGCTTTCCTCAAGGGAAATACCGGGGCACGCAGGTGTTTTACGCTCCGACGGCGGGTTCTCTGGAATTGGCAGAACAGGTGCAGCATTCAGTGCGGGAGGCGCTCCAGCCGGAAAACAGCCGGCAGGCAAAGCAGATCCCGGATACCGTCTATCTGATGAACCACATCACTTGCCCCGCCATTTTGGTGGAATGCGGTTTTCTGACCAACCCGGAGGAGGAGGCTATGCTGCGTGCTCCAGAGTACCAGACCAAGCTGGCCGCGGTGCTGGCCAGCGCTTTGTATCGGGCGCTGGGATAACATTTACTTTTTTCGCCTTATCTGCTACAATGCCATATGTCCCGGGGGCTCCGCTGCGCCGGGCATTTGAAAAACACCAGAATAAGGCCGCTCATTTCGGGCGGACAGGGAGTACCATATGAAAGCGAAAACGC
>CAKUHX010000225.1 GCA_934659475.1 uncultured Oscillospiraceae bacterium | reverse complement strand
ATATGGAGGACTATCTCCTCTGTCACGCGGCGTTCGTGCTGCCGGTGGCCTTCGCCTGCTACAAAACGGACGGCGATCTGAAAAAGCTCAGGGGGGATACGGCCTATTTGGAGCGGATGATCGATGCCAATATCGAGGGCTACCGCGCCATCCGGAACGCCGGGCACGCCATCCTGCCGAAGGAGGACGCGGCCTTCGAGAGCGCGGCGTACCGCAGGACCTGCCTGCGCTTTTTCAAGCTCATGTGCGCCACAAGCCTGGGAAAAATCTGCGCTTCTGACCACGCCATGAACGCGGCGGATGAGATGAGTGCGCTGGACCGGGACCTGAAGCGGTTCTTTGATGAAAACGGCGCGGGATACCCGGTGTGGCAGCAGCTTGAGAGGGACGCCGCAAAATACTTGCAGTAAAGCGGCCGCTCCGTTCGGAGGGGGGAGAGCGGCGCGGTATTCCGGAGCTTTTCCGCTCCTGCCCCTTGTCAAACGGTGGAAAATCACATATAATATCCCCCATGAAATAACGCGGCATCTGCCGCGGCGGAGGGATAGTATGGAACTGGACATGAAGTATTTTGAGGAGATGGAGGCCAAGATCCCCCACGGGAAGGTGCGCACCCGCTTCGCCCCCTCTCCCACGGGATATATGCATGTGGGCAACCTGCGCACCGCCCTGTATACCTGGCTGATCGCCCGGCACGCCGGGGGCACCTTCATCCTACGCATCGAGGACACCGACCAGGGCCGCCTGGTGGAGGGCGCCACCGATGTTATTTACCGCACCCTGGCCGAGTGTAAGCTGGACCACGACGAGGGCCCCGATGTGGGCGGCCCTGTGGCCCCCTATATCCAGTCTGAGCGCCGGGACACCTATGGCAGGTACGCCCGGCTGCTGGTGCAGAAGGGCCACGCCTATTACTGCTTCTGCGAGAAAACGGAGAGCGAGGAGGACTCCGGCGAGTTCGACCGGGCCGCCGATCCCTGCCGCTGCCTGACTCTCGAGCAGGCGGAGGCCCGGGTGGCCGCGGGCGAGCCCTATGTCATCCGCCAGCGCATCCCCGATGAGGGCACCACCACCTTCCACGACGCCATCTTTGGCGACATCACCGTGGAGAACAAGACTCTGGACGACCAGGTGCTGATCAAGCGGGACGGCATGCCCACCTATAACTTTGCCAACGTCATTGACGACCACCTGATGGGCATCACCCATGTGGTGCGGGGCAGCGAATACCTGTCCTCCGCCCCTAAGTACGACCTGCTGTATCAGGGCTTCGGCTGGGAGATCCCCACCTACGTCCATTGCTCTCCTGTCATGCGGGACGCTCAGAACAAGATGTCCAAGCGCCACGGAGACCCTTCTTACGAGGATCTGAAGGCCCAGGGCTATCTCACCGAGGCCATTTTGAACTATGTGGCCCTGCTGGGCTGGTCCCCCCGGGGGGAGCTGGCGGAGCAGGAGATCTTCGACCTGAAGGGCCTGGTGGAGGCCTTCGACCTGGGCGGCGTGTCCAAGTCCCCCGCCATCTTCGACATCGACAAGCTGACCCACTTCAACGCCCTGTACCTGCGGGCCATGACCCCGGAGCAGTTCCTGGCGGTGGCGGAGCCTTACATCAAGCAGGGCTGCAAGACCTGCGACCCCGCCCTGATCGCCCCCCTGCTCCAGGCCCGGTGCGAGAAGCTCACCGAGATCCCGGAGAAGGTGGACTTCTTCGACCAGCTGCCTGACTACAGCATCGACCTGTTCACCAATAAGAAGTCCAAGTGCAGCCCCGATGTGGCAAAGGACATGCTCAGCTCGGCGATCACCGTGCTGGGTGCGGTGCACACCTGGAACGACTGGAACATCAAAGAGGTGCTCAGCGGCCTGGCCGAGGGGCTGGACGTCAAGACGGCCACCCTCATGTGGCCCGTGCGCATCGCCGCAGCCGGCAAGGCGGTCACGCCCGGCGGCGCCGTGGAGATCTGCCGCATCCTGGGCAAGGAGGAG
>CAKUHX010000224.1 GCA_934659475.1 uncultured Oscillospiraceae bacterium | reverse complement strand
CGGCTCTAAGGTACAGTGGCAATAGGGATGATGCGGGCAGGGCAGGTGCTTATTCTGCAAAAAGAAGCATCCATCCAATTTCATACACTCATCACGGTGCGCCTTGCCTTCGGAATGGTGCATCCACTGCACCCAGCCCGGAAAGTCCGCCGATTTTTGCACCAGGACAGCCCCTGTACTGCATTTATAATACATTCATTTCTTCTCTCCTTCAAGTAGTAAGGACAGAGATCCTTCTGCTGTCAGGGGAAAACGGGTGGATCCCTGTACATTTTCGTACATCATTCAAGAAACAAAAGATCCCCGCTCCGGTCATACTGGAGCGGGGATCTTTTGCTTTTCATTTTTACTCGGCCTTGGCCAGCACCTTTTTCAGCTTGGCAAAGCGGGGCATCCCGTTCTCCTTGGGTACGTCGGGATCGCCCTGGATCAGGGGCAGCACATAGTCCAGGAAGGGGGGCTCCACGCCGTTGCCCGCGGCATTGATCCACTCCCGGGGGATCTTCTTCTCCACATTGGCGGCCTTCTCCAGGGGCTCCAGCGCGGTGACGCAGGTGTAAGCGCCCTCCTCGCGGTCGCACTTGAACACCACCATCTTGTCGGTCATGCCCGCCACGGCGGCCTCCACCGCGGCGGCGCCGGCCTCCCAGGCCTCCTCAATGTCGGTGGTAGAGGCGCAGTGGGCCGCGCAGCGCTGGAGCAGGGACAGCTCGATGCCGCGCACCTTGGCGCCGGTCTCCAGCTTGGCCGCCTCGGCCAGCTTGCTGGCCAGGCCGCCCAGCTGGGCGTGGCCAAAGCCGTCGGTGGCGGAGATCTTGCCCTCAGACACGAAGGTGCCGTCGGCCAGGTGGACGCCCTCGGACACCGCCACCACGCAGCTGCCGGTGTTGCGGTAGATGCGGCCCACGTCGTCCAGGAAGTCGGACAGGTCGAAATCGGTCTCCGGCATATAGATCAGGTCGGGGCCGCAGCCGGACAGGGATGCCAGCTCAGACGCGGCGGTCAGCCAGCCGGCGTGGCGGCCCATGATCTCCACGATGGTGACCATGCCGGTGTTGTACACATGGGCGTCCAGCCAGACCTCGGCCATGGAGGTGGCGATGTACTTGGCGGCGGAGGCATAGCCGGGGCAGTGGTCGGTGCCGTTCAGGTCGTTATCGATGGTCTTGGGCACACCGATGACCCGGCACTCATAGCCCACCTTCTGCAGGTACTTGGAGATCTTGTTGCAGGTATCCATGGAGTCGTTGCCGCCGTTGTAGAAGAAGTAGCGCACGTCGTACTTCTTGAATATCTCTAGGATCCGTTTGTAATCGGTGTCGTCCTTCTCCGGATCGGCCAGCTTGTAGCGGCAGGAGCCCAGGGCGGAGGAGGGGGTGTGCTTCAGCAGGGCCAGCTCCGTGGGGTCCTCTTTGCCCATATCATAGAGTTTGTCGTCCAGAACGCCTTTGATGCCGTAAGCCGCGCCTAAAACCCTTGTGATGCAGTCAGATCTCATCGCCGTCTCGACCACGCCCTGTACGCTGGCGTTAATCACCGCCGTGGGGCCGCCGGACTGGCCTACAATGCAGGCGCCAACCAGTTTTTTCATCTCTTTTTCCTCCCAAGCGGGCAGTTGATCCCCTGCCCAAGAAATTTCCTGCTTTAATATAGCACATGGCCTTGTAATTATCAACTGTTAATGATACAATTATCCTACAAAAGTCCCGGCCCTGTTCCGCCGCGGCCAGCAGGCGCACCGGGAGCTTTGAAAAAGCAAAGGAGATGTTCAATATGCCTCTGGTCACTACAACCGAAATGTTTAAGAAGGCCTACGACGGCGGTTACGCCATCGGCGCTTTCAACGTCAACAACATGGAGATCGTTCAGGGCATTACCGAAGCCGCACAGGAGCTGAAGGCTCCTCTGATCCTGCAGGTCTCCAAGGGTGCCCGCGCCTACGCCAACCACACCTATCTGGTCAAGCTGGTTGAGGCCGCTGTGATTGAATGCCCCGATATCCC
>CAKUHX010000223.1 GCA_934659475.1 uncultured Oscillospiraceae bacterium | reverse complement strand
AGACACCCTTCCTGGGTTTCTTTCGTAACTATCTTCCTTCCCGTATCTCTACGTACTGCTGCTTTTTTGACAGTCTCGAATATTTCTTCCCTTCTTCTGCCCCCTGTGCTATACTGGGGGAAACCGGGGCCGCGGCCCCATAACAGGAAGGAGGACCCCCTATGAAACTTGCCATCGTGGGCGGCGGCCAGCTGGGCCGCCAGCTGTTCAAGGCCAGCCGCTGCCAGCGCATGATCCTGGGCACCAAGCCCCAGTGCCCCGCCGGACTGGAGGGGGCGGAGCTGGGCTATTCCACCGACCTGTCCGCCGCTGCCGGGTGCGATGTGGTGGCCGTGGCCATCCCCCCCGCGGCCTGCCCCCAGGTGCTGGAGGAGCTGTGCGCCGCCCTGCCCGCCGGCACCGTGGTGCTGAACTTCCCCACCAAATGGGCCATGCCTAAAGAGCTGTATGAGCGCTACCCCGGCCTGAAGCTGCTGGAGAGCAAGCTGCTGGGCTCTGCCGTGGGGCTGGAGCGGGGGCTGGAGGGCCTTGTGGTGCTCAGCCAGACCGACCCCGCCACCGAGCAGCTGGTGAAGGACTGCATGCCCGGACTGAATTTCACCGTGGGCGCATGGGACAAGGTGCCCTATCTGAACGCCGAGGCCAGCCGCGCCGTGCTGACCGCCGCGGTGCAGCTGGAGAAAAAGCTGACGGCGGAGGGCTTCCCCCAGGAGGAGATCAAGACCCTGATGGGCGGCCTGATGCCCGGCATCCTGATCTCTTACCGCAACGACACTCTGGGCGGCTTCGGCAAGGAGATCGTCCGCTCTTTGAAGGCGTAAGGACCGGAAAACAGAACGGGGCCGCTCCCTTAAAAAGAGGAGCGGCCCCGTTTTGCGCCTGTGCCCGGGGGCCGGGCGTAAAGATCCCGGGAAAGACCGGGGCCAAATATGAATAAATCTTGACATGAGAGCCGTCAGCCTTTACAATGTACAAAGGACAAATATGAAAAACTTTGGGGATGTTTTTCAATTGTCGCAGAGGTGCGCGGCCCCTGTGCCCGCGGCTTCCTGCGGCTGATTTTATGCTGTCTGGACCGGCGGCGCGCCCCGGCCGCCGGACTGAAACGAATAGACCCTTTGCCGGGCCGGGGGCGCCCGTATTTTGAGATCCGGAGGTGCAACAAGAAGTAAAATGTTACCTTATATCATTGGAGCTGTCATCGGCCTGGCGGTCGGTGCGGCATTGGTTTATGTGTTCGGCGTTCTGCGGGAGCGGAAACAGGCGGACGAGGATCTGGATTCGGCCAAGAATCAGGCTAAGCAGATCGTCAACGACGCCTATAAAAGCGCCGAGGGCAAGAAGCGCGAGGCCCTGTTGGAGGCCAAGGAGGAGATCCTGAAGGCCAAGAACGACCATGAGCGCGAGGTGCGGGAGCGCCGCGCCGAGCTGCAGCGCCAGGAGCACCGCCTGCAGCAGAAGGAAGAGAATCTGGACCGCAAGACCGAGAATATGGAGAAGCGGGAGGAGCAGCTGGCCGCCAAGTTGCTGCGTCTGGACGAGACCCAGGCCCAGGCGGAAAAGCTGAAGCAGGAGCAGGTGGAGGCGCTGGAGCGGATCTCCGGCTTTACCAGCGAGGAGGCCAAGCGCTACCTGCTGGACCAGCTGGAGGCCGACGTGACCCACGAGTCCGCTATGAAGATCAAGGAGATCGAGGCCCGCTGCAAGGAGGAGGCCGACACCAAGGCCCGGGAGATCGTCTCGCTGGCCATCCAGCGCTGCGCCGCCGACCATGTGGCCGAGGCCACCGTGTCTGTGGTGCCCCTGCCCAATGACGAGATGAAGGGCCGCATCATCGGCCGCGAGGGCCGCAACATCCGCACGCTGGAGACCCTGACCGGCGTGGATCTGATCATCGACGACACGCCGGAGGCGATCACCGTCTCCTGCTTCGACCCCGTCCGCCGGGAGATCGCCCGGCTGGCTCTGGAGAAGCTGATCCTGGACGGCCGCATCCACCCTGC
>CAKUHX010000222.1 GCA_934659475.1 uncultured Oscillospiraceae bacterium | reverse complement strand
TCCGGCATTTTCCGTCCCATCAAGGTCATCGCTCCGGAGGGCTGCCTGGTCAACCCCACCGAGCCCGCCCCCGTCTCCGTGCTCATCGATGCCGGCCAGCGCATCCCCGACACTCTGTTCGGCGCCCTGGCCTCCATTATGCCGGAGCGGATCCTGGCCTCCTCCAACGGCGCGTGCACTACCTGCATGCTTTTCGGGCGCACGGAGCACTCCCATGGCAAGTATTTCATCTGCCACGAGTCCATTGCCGGCGGCTCTGGTGCCAGTCATTACTTCGATGGCCTGAGCGGCGTGCAGGTCTATCTGACCAACACCTCCAACATGCCCATCGAGGCCACGGAGATGGAGTATCCCGATATTATGCTGGAGCAGTATTACCTCCGCCGGGATTCCGGCGGCGCCGGCCAGTTCCGGGGCGGCTGCGGCATCCAGCGGGAGTATAAGATCTGCAGCGACGGAATGGCCGTCAACTGCTTGGGCGACCGGCAGAAGTTCCAACCCTGGGGGCTGGACGGCGGCATGGCCGGAGCGGCGGGTGCCTTCTATCTGGTAGACGGACAGACCGGGGAAAAGACCAAGCTGTCCCACAAGACCAGCAATCTGCCGGTGAAGAAGGGGGACTCTATCCTGGTGCTCACCCCCGGCGCCGGCGGCGTTGGCAACCCCGGGAACCGTCCCCCGGAGAAGGTACTGCTGGACGTGCGGCAGGAGCTGGTCTCCCCCGAGGCGGCAAAGGAACTGTATGGCGTTGAGGTGGTCATGGGTCCCACCGGCGTTTACGAATTGAAGAAGTGACCGACCGGCTCCATGACCCCTGTCCTCACAGGGGACATGGCCGGCATAAGGAGGAGAACTTATGTCACAGCTGAACTGGGAACAGCTGGCGGGGGTGAACCTGGAGTATCGGCTGTACCCCTTCGAGTATTTTCTGGCCGCGCAGCAGAAACTGGGCGTCCGCACCATCGAACTGTGGGGGGGCGCGCCCCATTTCCTGCTGGGCTATGACGAGATGCAGGACTGCGCTGCCCTGCGCCGGCAGGTGGAGAGCTTTGGACTGACGGTGGGGGCCTTCGCGCCCGAGTGCGTCACCTATCCCTTCCCCATGTGCTCCGGTGTGCCCCACATCCGCCAGAAGGCGCTGGGGTATTACACCAATGCCATCCATGCGGCAGCGGAGCTGGGTGCCTCTGTGGTCCCCCTGAGCTGCGCCGGAACGCTGAAGGACGAGGATCCGGCCCTGGGCTTTGAGCGGGCGGCGGAGATGCTGCGGGCTCTGGCGGGCGAGGCGGAGAAGGCGGGCGTCATCCTGGCAGTAGAGACGCTGACCTCTGATGTGTCCTGTATCCTGAATACCCTGGACGAGTTGGAGCGGCTGCTGAAGGCAGTGGACAGCCCCAACGTAAAGGCGTGCCTGGATGTCTGCGCCGCCCGTACGGCGGGGGAGACCCTGGACCAGTGGTTCGACCGGCTGGGCAGCGATGTGGTGCATATCCACTTTACAGACGGAAAACCCGGCGGACGCCTGGTGTGGGGCCAGGGGCTGCATCCCCTGGACGACTATGTAAAGACGCTGTGCGACAGAGGCTACCGCGGCCTGCTGGCGGCCAACCTGAACCTGCGGGGCATGTGGTTCGATCCCGCCCTTGTGGAGGATGCCAGAGGCTATGTGGGAACGGGCTTCACTCCGGAGAACTACTGGTTCGACCCCGCTGCCGCCGATGAGGAGGACCTGCGGGTGCTGGCGCCGTATTTTGCAGGGGGAGAGAGGAGCGAGACAAAATGAAATACTTCAGTTGGGATCGACTGTGCAACTTTAATATTCATTACGACACGTTCTACTCTCTGGAGTATTTCTGCCGGCAGATGCAGGTACTGGGCGTGAAAAACGTGGAGCTGATCGCCGGGCACCCCAGCCTGTTCATCGACCACAAGGAGATCGCCGACCTGTCCTCCGCCAAGGCCCTGCTGAAGCAGTACGGCCTGAAGGTGGGCTCCGTCTCAGCCCAGAAC
>CAKUHX010000221.1 GCA_934659475.1 uncultured Oscillospiraceae bacterium | reverse complement strand
GCCGTGTCGCTGACCGGACTGAACTTCAAGCAGGTGGTCAAGGGCACAGCGCCCTTCCTGATCGTAGAGATCGCCCTGCTGTTCCTGTTCGCCTATTGTCCCGGCATCATCACCTGGCTGCCTGACCTGCTTTCTAAGGTGGCCTGATGTGATATAAGGTGAGAGGCCGGCGGCTTCTCTCTTCACACTGCTTTGCTTTCTGTGTTTGAGATATGCCAGCCGGGCCGCTTTTCGGTACCCCTCATAAGAGGCAGGCCCCCGGGGCCTGCCTCTTTTTCATGCCCGCCCAGGACCCCCGGGCACTGCACAAAGGAGAGATATTCATGGAAAAAATCGGCATGATCGGTCTGGGCATCATGGGATGCCCCATCGCCAAAAACCTGTGCGCCGCCGGCGCTGACCTGACGGTCTTTGACCTGGACCAGCAGCGGGTAGAGCAGCTGAAGGCCCTGGGCGCCAGCACCGGCTCTTACGCTGACATCGCCCGCACCTGCGACGTGATCCTGATGATCCTTCCCAACGGCAGCATCTCCAAGCAGGTGCTCTTTGGCGAGGGCGGTCTGGCCTCCGCCCTGACGCCTGGCAAGCTGGTGTGCGACATGTCCAGCGTCACCCCGGGGGAGAGCCGTGCCTGCCACGAGGGGCTGGCCAAGCTGGGCGTGGGCTTTGTGGACGCCCCCGTCTCCGGCGGCGAGACCGGGGCCATCGCGGGCACCCTGGCCATCATGTGCGGCGGCTCCCAGGCCGATTTCCAGCGTCTGAAGCCGGTGTTCCACATCATCGGCTCCAGCGCTCTGCTGGTGGGCGGCCCGGGCAGCGGCAGCACCACCAAGCTGGCCAACCAGATCATCGTCAACCTGAACATCGCCGCCCTGAGCGAGGCACTGGTATTCGCCGCCAAGGCGGGCGTGGATCCCATGATGGTGTTCCAGGCCATCCGCGGCGGGCTGGCCGGCAGCGCGGTGATGGAGAGCAAGGCCCCCTCCATCTGCGCCCGCAACTTCACCCCCGGCGGCACCATCAAGATCAACCACAAGGACATCGGCAACGTGCTGGCCTCCGCCCACGAGCTTGACGTCCCCGTCCCCTTTACTGCCCAGCTGTATGAGCTGCAGCAGACCCTGAAAGCCTGGGGAGACTTCGGCGACGACCACGGCGCCTATGTGAAATACTTTGAAACGCTGGCGGGGATCCAGGTATCCTCCCCTCTGGCCCCCGGCGGAGAGGGGACCAAGGCATGAACCTGAATAAGAATACGGTGTTTCAGTCCTACCCTCAGATCGATGGGGGGACGGTAGACCTGGCGCTGGCCAAGGAGATCGCCAAAAGCCCCCGGAAGATCATCGTCCTGGACGATGACCCCACCGGCACCCAGACCGTACACGACGTATCCGTCTACACTGACTGGAGCCGCAGCAGCCTGCGGGCCGGCTTTCTGGAAGAGAATAAACTCTTTTACATCCTGACCAACAGCCGCGCCCTCTCCCAAAAGGAGACCACCCGCATCCACCGGGAGATCGCCGATGGGGCCATCGCCGTCTCCCGCGAGCTGGGCATCCCCTTCCTGATCGTCAGCCGCAGCGACTCCACTCTGCGGGGGCACTATCCGCTGGAGACCCAGGTGTTGGCCCAGCGGCTGGCCTTGCAGGGCCAGCCCATAGACGGCGAGATCCTCTGCCCCTTCTTCTATGCCGGCGGGCGCTTTACCGTGGGGAATATCCACTATGTGCTCCAGGGGGAGGATCTCGTCCCCGCGGCGGAGACGGAGTTTGCCGCGGATAAGACCTTCGGCTATACCCACTCTGACCTGCCCGGCTACATTCAGGAAAAGACCGCCGGCGCCTATCCCGCCGACAGCGTCGTGTGCATCTCTCTGGAACAGCTGCGAGCCATGGACTACGAGGGCATCACCCGACAACTCATGTCTGTGACCGGCTTCGGCAAGGTCTGCGTCAACGCCATCAGCCCCGTGGATGTAAAGGTGTTCTGCGTGGCCCTCTATCGGGCCATGGC
>CAKUHX010000220.1 GCA_934659475.1 uncultured Oscillospiraceae bacterium | reverse complement strand
TACCCGATGTGTTGTTGCTAAAACTTCTTCGATGTTCATTATGCGATTCTCCTTTTAGAAAGCAGGAGGAGCCGGATCTCCGACTCCTCCTGTTTGTGCTATAAAGCCTGAATTTCTTTTGTGATCAGCGTCCAGCTCGACTCTTTTCAAAGCGGATCCGCTTGAATTCGATCGGCTCGCAGAAATAGAACTCACTTTCTCCTGATGCCGGAACGATCTCCACCACATCAGAGACCGAGAGTGACCGACCCTTGTAGCCCGGCGGATGTGCCACATTGAAAATATAAAAGATATCCTCTAATGTTTCTGCGGCAACCTCTCCGGTATAGACACAGTCGTAAAGCTCTGCGGAGATGCGTCCACCACTGGCGGCGGTCATGTGTTCCAAGCTCCGAAAGGCAAGACGGTTCGCATCGCGCTCCATTGCAATCTGATAGATGGAAATTTTCACGACAACGCACCATCTTTCCGATGCAGCGCCTCTGTGTCCATGCTCTGCAGCCGATATGGCTCCTCACACTGCGGGTCTTCCGGAAAACGATAATGCCGATCCGGAATGATCACACGCAGTACCTTGCGGCCCGTTTCCCGAAACTCATCCAGGCGGATGTCACAATCTGCATAGATGCTGGAAACATATCTTCCATGGCAAAAGCGTTCTCCGTCTTGAACGCGGCGTCCCAATGTATTGAGGATCCTCCCAATTTCACGGGGCGGAAGGCTCAGAACGATCTGAAAGTCCGGGTGTCCGTACCTCTCCATGCCATGGGTATGCGCATTGCAGGTATAGGAAAGGAAACCGGTTTCTTCTTTCCCGCACGCATCGCAGGCGCCGTTTGCTACAAGATGGATGATCCAGTCGATTTTATTGCTGCTCATGCTGTACCTCATACTTTCTGAATGGAATACACGCTGTTGCGCGTTTCGATCACGGTAACTTTTTGCGTATCCAGGAGAATGGCACAGACTGCCGATGTCCTGCGATATCCGTCGGGTTCCTGAATCAACGCAGGGCAGCCGAGCTGCACAGAGTGCAGGAGCTTTCCTGTCAGATGGATTTCGGGCTTAGTCGAAGCAGTCATCGCTTTCGCCCCCTTCCAGAATGCAGCGCATCTCGCGCATGGCATCCGTCAGATCGGCAGAAAAGTCCTCCCAGTCTGACAGGAGAGTGGCAAGCGATACCGGATCATGAAGAACCGCGTCGTCCAGCATCAGGATCTCGTAGTCCTCCTCGTCCATGCTGTTGTAAGGGAGACTCAGATAGCCATCTTTTGTGATCAGGATAAACACACCGGCATGGATTCCGTCGCTGATAGGATAGCGCCAACACAGTTCGTTTCCGTGCGCAGCGTAATACCGCAGCCGGATATCGCTGAGTGTGCAGTCGGTGCTTCCGTTGTCCTTCAGGTACTCCAGAGCCTCTCTTGCCGACAGCAGGGCATCCGTATTGAGATTTCTTAGAAGCCCGCTCACCGTGTAAGGCCGCGTTTCCGCACTGGCGACACCGATCAGCCAGAGGGCGTTATCCTCAACCAACTCGCATTTCCAGTCCGCCTGTAACGCAGACTTCAAAAGAAGCGAGCCCAGTGTCATGCCGAATCCGTGTACGGCCTCTGAGTCCTCCGGCAATGTTTCCCGGCGGGTTTCCGCGTCTGCCTGCACGGCATCCAGCAGCTGATTCAGATCGGCAACCGAAAATAGACCGTGCAGTGCTCTGGCGCCCCAGTATCCCTGATCCTCCGGCCACACACGCAGAAGAAACCTGTGGCCAAGGACCGCCTTAATCTGAGCCGACAGCAGCTTTGCGATATCGTCCCATGCAAAGCGGTATGTCTCGTATGCCCGGCTTTTGTCAATCATTTTTTCCATACTCTGATTCCCTTTCTGACCGATATGGCCCATAGTACTGTGTGTCTTCCTTGTCGGAAGTGTAGACCCCAATGCAAAGCTCATGGCAGGGGCTGTGCTCTGAGTTGTATTCTGCAAAGCAGATCAACTCATCCGGCTTGCCATCCTG
>CAKUHX010000219.1 GCA_934659475.1 uncultured Oscillospiraceae bacterium | reverse complement strand
GTGGTCAGCGGCGGCTATGACGCCATCATCCCCATCGCCACCCTGGCCGCCCAGTGCATGGCCAACGCCACCGAGGACACCGACATTCCCGTCATCTACGCCGCCATCTCCGATCCCGCCGTTGCCGGCCTGGAGGGCATCGACAACGTCACCGGCACCAGCGACGCCCTGAACACCCCCTTCATTCTGGACATGATGCTCACCGCCGATCCCGACGTCAAGACTGTGGGTCTGCTGTACTCCAACTCCGAGCCCAATTCCGCCACTCCCATCGCCGATGCCAAGGCTTATCTGGAGGAGAAGGGCATCGCCTATGTTGAAAAGACAGGCAACACCACCGATGAGATCCTGTCCGCCGCCAACGCCCTGGTGGGCCAGGTGGACGCCGTATTCACCCCCACTGACAACGTGGTCATGGGCGCTGCCGGCGCTGTGGCCGAGATCCTGAACGAGGCTGGCATCCCCCATTACACCGGTGCTGACTCCTTCGTCAAGGCTGGCAGTTTCGCCACCTGCGGCGTGAACTACACCGAACTGGGCGCCTACACCGCCGACATGGCCGCTGACATTCTGGAGGGCGGCGCGATCCCCGCCTATCACGTCATGGACGGCGGCATCATCACCGTGAACAGCGAGGCCGCCGAGAAGGTGGGCATCGATCCCTCCGTGTTCTCCTCCATGGCCGGTCAGGTCGTGGAAGTGGAGACCGAGCAGTAAGGAAAACACCGCTCCGCCGGGGAGAGCCGTTCTCCCCGGCGGAGGTTTGGGAAAGGGCGGCTGTACCGCCTTTTCCCAAGCCCAGAGATGAAAGGAGACAGAGGAAATGCTGAGTATGAACGCCTTTATGGGGGCGCTGGAGCTGGGCTGTATCTACGCCCTGGTGGCCCTGGCCCTCTTTCTGAGCTTCCGCATCCTGAACATCGCCGATATGACCACCGACGGGGCCTTTACCCTGGGCTGCGCCGTGTCCGCGGTGTGCGCCGTGGCGGGGCACCCGGTGCTGGGCCTGCTGCTGGCTATGATCGCGGGCAGCGCCGCGGGCGGCATCACCGCCGCCCTCCAGACCCGCATGGGGGTGCCCTCCATCCTAGCGGGCATCATCACCAACACGGGGCTTTATACCGTGAATCTTGCGGTGATGGGCTTCTCCTCCAACGTGAATATGCTGAAAACGGAGACGGTGTTCACCAAGTTCCGGGACCTGGTGGGCAAGGGCGCCCCCTATAAGCTGCTGCTGGCCTTTGTGGTGACGGCAGCGGCGGGCGCACTGCTGGTCCTGTTCCTGCGCACCCGCCTGGGCCTGTCCATCCGGGCCACCGGGGACAACCCGGATATGGTCCGGGCCAGCTCTATCAACACCATCAACACCGTCACCATCGGCCTGTGCATCGCCAACGCCATGACCGCCCTGTCCGGGGCCATGCTGGCCCAGTACCAGAAGACCGCGGACATCAACCTGGGTACCGGCATGGTGATCATCGGTCTGGCCTCTCTGATCATCGGTGAGACCATCTTCGGCCGGGGCGGCATCCCCGCCAAGATCGTGGGCGCGGTGGCCGGCAGCATCATCTACCGTCTGATCATCGCGGTGGCCCTGCGGCTGGATCTGCCCGCCGAGTGCCTGAAGCTGATCTCCGCCGTCATCGTGGCCCTGGCCATTGCCGGGCCCTATCTGCAAAAGAAGCACAGCGCGGGGCGCCGCCGCCGTCAGCTGTCCGCCGCTGGTGAAGGGAGAGAATGACCATGCTGGAACTGAGCCATATTTCCAAGACCTTTAACCCCGGCACCATCAACGAAAAAACCGCCCTGCGGGACGTGTCCCTGACCCTGAAGGACGGGGAGTTCGTCACCGTTCTGGGCAGCAACGGCGCGGGGAAGAGCACCCTGTTCAACGCCATCTCCGGTGCATTCCTGCCGGACTCCGGCCGGGTGGTGCTGGACGGCATGGACATGACCGAGTGGCCCGACTACAAGCGCAGCAAGTATATCGGGCAGATGTTCCAGGATCCCATGCGGGGCAC
>CAKUHX010000218.1 GCA_934659475.1 uncultured Oscillospiraceae bacterium | reverse complement strand
GAAGGTGGCCAACAAGGACCGCAGCAAGAAGTAAACCGGAAAAATCATGAAACGCCCGGAGAGGGCTTGTCAAACACGGAAAAGAATGGTATAATTTTTCCGCGTTTTTACCATTGAATGACAAGGGCAAACAAACAGAAGGGAACGATATTATGTCCGGACACTCCAAGTGGCACAACATACAGAAAACCAAGGGCGCGGCTGACGCCAAGCGCTCTCAGATCTTCACCAAGATCGCCCGCGAGATGATCGTGGCCGTCAAAACCGGCGGCAGCGGCGACCCCGCCAACAACTCCCGCCTGGCTACCGTAGTGGCCAAGGCCAAGGCCGCCAACATGCCCAACGACAACATCAAGCGCACCATCGAGAAGGCGCTGGGCTCCGGCAATACCGACAGCTTCGAATCCGTGGTGTACGAGGGCTACGGCCCCAACGGCGTGGCCGTGATCGTAGAGGCGCTGACCGATAACCGCCAGCGCACCGCCCCCGAGGTCCGCCACCTGCTGGATAAGTACGGCAAGGGCCTGGGCGCCACCGGCTGCGTGTCCTGGTCCTTCGACAAGAAGGGCGTCATCGTCATGGATGCCGAGGACCTGGACGAGGACACCGTGATGATGGACGCTTTGGAGGCCGGTGCCGATGATATGCAGGCCGACGACGATGTGTTCGAGATCACCACCAGTCCCGACGCCTTCAACGATGTAGTCGCCGCTCTGGAGGCCAAGGGCTACACCTTCCTGGAGGCCGAAGTGCGCATGGTGCCCCAGAACTATGTCACGCTGACCAGCGAAGAGGACATCAAGAACATGGAGAAGCTCATTGACCTGCTGGAGGACAATGACGACGTCCAGAACGTGTACCACAACTGGGACAACGAGTAAACGACAAGAAAAATCCACCCCTGCGCCATCAGGCGCAGGGGTGGATTTTTGATTTTTGGTTCTTTTTCAGGCTTCCCGCTCCCGAAGCTTGTTTACTGATAAATAGGGAACTGGCGGCATAGCTCGTCCACTTCGCGGCGGACCTGATCGGCGCAGCCGTCGAAGTCCCGGGCCACCTGCCCCATACAGTGGGCGATCTTTACCATCTCTGCCTCGCGGAAGCCGCGGGAGGTGACGGCAGGGGTGCCCACCCGGATGCCGGAGGTCACAAAAGGCTTTTCGGGGTCGTTGGGAATGGCGTTTTTGTTGGCGGTGATCTGTACTTCGTCCAGGCGATGCTCAAATTCCTTGCCCGTAATCTGGAAGCTGCGGACATCCACCAAGCTCAGATGGTTATCCGTACCGCCGGAGACCAGACGGAAGCCCTCCTTGATCAGCTCTTCCGAGAGGACTTTGGAGTTTTTGATGATCTGCTCCGCGTAAGTTTTGAACTCCGGTTTCAGCGCTTCACCGAAGCAGACCGCCTTAGCAGCAATAATGTGCTCCAAAGGCCCGCCCTGGGTGCCGGGGAATATGGCGGAGTTGATCTTCTTGTAAATAGCCTCGTCGTTGCACAGGATCAGCCCGCCGCGGGGGCCACGGAGGGTTTTGTGGGTGGTAGAGGTAACGACGTCGGCATAGGGGACGGGGGAGGGGTGAAGACCGGCCGCCACCAGTCCGGCGATATGCGCCATATCCACCATCAAATATGCCCCGACCTCGTCGGCGGCCGCACGGAATTTCGCAAAGTCAATGGTTCTGGGGTAGGCAGAGGCGCCGGCGATGATCACCTTGGGCTTGCAGGCTTTGGCCATCTCCAGCAGAGCGTCATAGTCGATCCGCTCGTCCTCGCCCAGACCGTAGGGCACGATGTTAAAGTACTTTCCGGAAATATTGACGGGACTTCCGTGGCTCAGGTGGCCGCCGTGGGCCAGATTCATCCCGAGAATGGTATCGCCCGGCTGTGCCAAGGCGAAGAAGGCGGCTAGGTTCGCGTTGGCACCGGAATGAGGCTGAACATTGGCATACCGGCAGCCAAACAGCTGACAGGCCCGCTGCCGCGCCAGTTCCTCGGTTACATCCACGGCGTAGCAGCCGCCGTAATAGCGGTGGCCGGGATAGCCCTCGGCATATTTGTTCGTCAGACAGGTGCCCATGGCCAGCATGACCC
>CAKUHX010000217.1 GCA_934659475.1 uncultured Oscillospiraceae bacterium | reverse complement strand
GTTCCATGATCTTATGATCAAAAACGAAAGACACCCTTCCTGGGTTTCTTTCGTAACTATCTTCCTTCCCGTATCTCAGCGTTCCTCTACTTTCTTGACAGTTTCATATTCATGTCCGGAACCGTTTTCAAAAGCACGTCTGTCCGCCTCCCGCGGAGCGAACACAGAAAACGGGCGGCCCGCCGCCGCGGGCCGCCCGAGAGGGGACGTCCGGTATCCTTATCGATCGGTCCGCTTTTTCAGCGCGGCGGGGTCGATCTGGGACAGGAGCACCGCCGCCAGCACCAGGGCGCAGCCGCAGTATTCCCGCAGGGTCATCCGTTCATGGAGGATCAGCGCCCCGGACAGGGCGCCGAACACCGACTCCAGACTGAGCAGCAGGGACACCACCGCCGGGTCGGAGCCCTTCTGGGCCAGGATCTGGAAGGTATACGCCAGGGCGCTGGAGAAAATGCCCACATACAGGATGGGCAGCAGGCTGGCCTGCACCGCGGCCCAGGTGGGGTGCTCAAACATCAGGGCCCAAAGCAAAGACCACAGGGCGGACACCGTCAGCTGGACACAGCTCAGTTCCACTCCGTCTACCTTTCGGGCAAAGTGGTCCACCAGAAGGATCTGGGCCGTAAAGCAGAAGGCACAGAACAGGATGACCAGATCCCCTGTGTCCACGGCAAAGCCGTCCTTCACGCTGATGAGATACAGCCCGGCCACCGCCACCACAACGCCGAGCCACACGGTCCCCGGCACCTTCTTCTTCATAAACAGTCCGCACAGGGGCACCAGCACGATGTACAGGGCGGTGATAAAGCTGGCCTTCCCCGTGGTGGTCATGCTGATGCCGATTTGCTGGCTGCAGGCGGCCACAGCCAGGGCCGTGCCGCAGCACAGGCCGCCCTTCAGCAGCTCCCGCCGTCCGGCCCGCTTCTCCTCCGGGCTGCGCAGATCCGCCGCCGGCTTTATCTTTCGATAGACCAGCAGCCCCAGGGTCAGGGCCGCGGCCCCCACGATGGACCGGGCGGCGTTAAAGCTGAAGGGCTCCAGATTTTCCGCCCCCAGGCTCTGCCCCACGAAGGCCGTGCCCCAGATCAGGGCGGCCAGAACGGCGAATATGTTTTGTTTCATGTGGCTCTGTTTCATCTGTATCTTGCTCCGTTCCCAAAAAAATGCTAAAATATCCGCACACGCGAAAACGGGGCTATTATAGCAAAAATCTTTTCCGGATGCAAGACGCGGGGCGCAGGGAACGCATATACTGGCTCAAAGCCCCATAAGGAAAACCGGACCACAGGAGCGTTTTATGATCTTTTTCGATTTTGACGGCACTCTTTTAGAGTCCAACGGCGCCTGGGCAGACATCGACCGCACCTTTCTGGGCCGCCACGGTCTGGCGGTGCCGGAGGGCTATGTGGACTACTGTGCCCACCACTCCTTCCCCGACTCCGCCCACTATACCCGGGTGAACTACCTGCCCCAGCTGACAGAGGAGGAGATCATGGCCGCCTGGCTGGAGCTGGCCAAGGACGCCTATGGCCGCAAGCTGCCCCTGAAGCCCGGAGCGAAGGAGCTCCTCCTGTCCCTCACCGCCCGGGGAGAGGAGCTGGCCCTGCTCACCTCCTGCATGCCCCAGCTGTGCCGGGCCGCTCTGGAGCACCACGGGCTGACGGAGCTGTTCCGGGGTGTGCTGACCACCGTGGAGGTGGGGCTGGAGAAGCGGGACCCCGCCATGTACCGGTATGCCGCCCGACAGTTCGGCCAGAAGCCGGAGGACTGCACTCTGGTGGACGACTCCCCGGTGTACTGCGCCGCCGCCAAGCAGGCGGGCTGGCGCGCCGTGGGCGTGCGGGACGACCTGTTCGCCCACCGGCGGGAGGAGTTTTCCCTCTGCGACCGGTATCTGGAGGATCTGCGCCAATTTTAAGATCGGGCCCCCGCCTGCGGCGGGGGCCCGATCTTTTATACTTTCTGCATATGGGCGGCGGCGGACTTCAGCATCAGCCGCTTGGTGCCCACGTTGTCGAAGGCGATCTCCAGCAGGGCGTCGCCCCCCATTTTCTGCACGGACAGCACCATGCCCTTTCCAAAGGCCTTGTGCTGCACCATGTCCCCCTTCTGGAAGGCGGTGAG
>CAKUHX010000216.1 GCA_934659475.1 uncultured Oscillospiraceae bacterium | reverse complement strand
CACATAGTCCTACAGCCGAAGAATCTGCTTTGATGCCAGGCAGTTAGGTCAAGGACGGTCAAAAAAAGCCGTCCGCGATGGACCTGCGATGGTCCTGTTACTCTTCCTGGTCCAGCTCCAGCTGGGCGTGCGCAGAGACCCCCACCCCAAAATAGTAGTAGGTGCCCCCCTTCCGCTCGCGCTGGAAGCGTTCCAGCATCATCTTGCCGAAGGCCTTCTGCGAAATGGTCTTTGTGGCGGACACGTTGCGCTTGAACCACGCGCAGAAGGCATCGTAGAGGTCTGACGCCTTGGACCGTATCTCGGGCTGGCCTTCCTGCTGCAGGTCGCAGCATTCGTCCACGAAGTCGGCCAGCAGATCCTCGTCGCGCCGGTACTCCGAGGTTGCCTCGCGAACCTTGGCCGGAGGCGCGATGCCCACGCGCTGCCACTCCAGGCTGCCGCGCACAAGCCATGCCGCTATGCCCGGCAGCTCCTGCAGCAAGCGGTCCTTCAGCCCCTTGTCCATGGGGCGCTCGTTCTCGTTTTGCGGCTTGCGATCCACAAATGACAGGGGGAAGTCCACCAGCAGCAGGCGCTCCCAGAAGGCAAAGTCGCTGGCCGGAGCATGGGGCTTGTGGTTGGTCAGCAGGGCCAGCAGGTGGGTGGGCGCGAAACTGACGTTGCGCTTGTCGTGCGGATAGCGGCCCGTCAGGGTCTCGCCGCCGCTGAACCACTTCACGCGGGCCGGGCTGAATCGCTGGCCCTCATCAGTCTCCGAGGCAAAAGCGATACGCAGACCGCGCAGGGACATGATGTCCGGGCTGGGCCCGGCGGCACTGCGGTTCTTGCCCTGGTCGAGCAGCATCTCGGACTGCACCGGTCCGGCCAGAGCCGTGGTGGCGTTCTGTCCACCGAGCACGGTCTGGATCACCTCGGTCATGATGCCCTTGCCGTTGCGGCCACGCCCGAACAGCACCAGGAAGATGTGCTCGCGGGCCAGACCGGTGACGCCATAGCCGAAGGCGCGCTGGAGGAAGGCCGCCATCTCCGGGTCATCGCCCATGATCTCGGTGACGAAGTGCTCCCAGTGAGGGCAAGGGGCATCGATGCCCTGCCACTCCACCGGGCTGCTTTTCACCAGCCAGTCATCGGGACGGCCCGGGCGCATCTCCCCCGTGCGCAGGTCCACAACGCCATTCGCCATGGGCAGCGACCACGGGTCTCGGTCGATCTCATCACCGGCGATGACCAGCGGGCTCTCCAGATTGGTCTTGGCAAATTCGAGACAGCGCTTGCGCCCGGTCTCGGTTCGCAAGCGGGCAGCCCGGGCCTTCATCTTCTCGGCCTTGGCCTTGAGACGTCCAGCCGACTCCTTGTCGCCGTCGCGTTCGGCATCCTTAGCCAGCCGGTCAAAGTGAGCCCCGGTGGTGTAGTAGGCCTGAGCCACATGCTCCACATCCGCCCGGGCCCGGTGTCCCTTCTCGATGAGATCCACAGACCAGTGGTGCCCGGACCACCAGATCCACTCGTCAGCCTGGCCCACATAGGCATGGCGGCCCTTGAAAAGGTAGGCGAACAGGAGACCGTCGCCCAGCTCGTTGGCATAGAGGCAGCGTTCCACAAAGTCCGGCTTCGGTATGGGGAGGCCATGCTTGTCCAGCTTGGGGCCGTCGTTGGAGGGCTGGCCTTGCTGTTCTTCGGCGATGCGTTCCTGCACCTGCTGCAGCATTTCCTGATCGGTCATTGGATCACCTCGGTGGCGTTGTTATCGGTCAAAGGGCGTGCGTGGAGACGGGGAGCCGCCGACGCTACAGCGCCGGAGAATCTTCCCGGATTCCCACGGAAAATTTCCAAAAAAATCCCGCGATTCTTGGGAGTCGACAGCCCCGCATGAGAGGGGGGCCTGAAAAGGACCCGGAGCCGCAGCAGCAGCGAACAATGCCGCAGGACCATGCTGGCTAGCTTTTGGGTCAGGGGGGAGAGGGGGGACGGGGGGAAGCGCTCCCCCTGGGCGGGCTGCGCCCGCAAAAGGTCGCGCCCGCATGCTCCTATGGACGGGGCGCCTCCTGTGATCACAGAGGGCACCTCGCGGCAGAGAGCTGCGGGCGCACAAAAAGATGCCGACCAAAGATGCAGGGCAAAGCCACTGCACATGGGTGACAGG
>CAKUHX010000215.1 GCA_934659475.1 uncultured Oscillospiraceae bacterium | reverse complement strand
AAGCAGCCCCCGGCAATTGCCGGAGGCTGAAACAGTCCTTCAGGTTAGGACACGGTCTTAACGCCGGTTGCAACGACAAACGCACTGGGCTGGCGCAGGCCGATGTCGTGGATCGAGAGCAGGCGGAGGAAGGTCGTGTCTCTGGACATGGCAGAGAGCACATCGCCGCTGTCCACCAGCGCCGCCTGATCGAACACGTCCACCTGCATGCTGGTCTGCTCACCGATCAGAAGCTGCGACCAGTCGCCCAGGATGATAGAGCTGGTCTTATTGCCGCCGTCCGCGGGCAGCTGGTTGGATACGCCGACGGTGTGGCCGTTGAGCTGCCCCTTGTCCAGCGCATCACGGAAGATGAAGCGGTCCTGTGCATCCGTGAAGTTGTACAGTGCGCCCCAGACCTGGCCGTTGAAAGCCCAGCCGAGCTTCTGAATGTCCACATTCGCCGCGACCAGCTTGGCCAGCATTTCGCCCACCAGCGTCTTGGTCACCACGCCGTTTACCGCGATTTTCTGCACATCCGCGTTTTCCAGCACACCGCGGGGCTCAAACTCCGTTCCTTTTCCCATCAGCGCCGCGCGGTCCTGCGCCAGCGCCATGGTCGTAATCGCATCGTCGCGCACCAGTGCGTCGGCGTCCAGCGAAGCGGAACGCAGCAGGTCGTTGCTGATCTCGACAATGCCCACCAGCTTCTTGGCGGACAGCTTCAGCGCGCCGTAGCGGGGATTGCTCTTCTTCGGGCTGCGCAGTTCGCCGACATAACCGGCAGTGCTGGCCTCAGTCTGGCGAGGAATGGTCAGGTTGCCGTTCTCCATGGGGATCGTGCGCGCGCCCAGCATCTGCACAACCGACTTGGCGCGCAGCAGCGGAATCACTTCGTTGACGTAGGCCTCCGGAATCAGGATGCCGCCGTCCGAAGGCATCGTGGCCGTCATGGCCTTGAACTCGTGCTCCAGATTGCCGTCGTCATACATCTTGTGTGCCACCCAGGCTGCACGTTCGGGATCCTTGCCGCCCGCAAGGTAGGCACATTTGATGGAGCGCGCCAGACCGATACCGGCGGGCAGGGACTTATGCGCAGGTTCGCTATCGTGCGACTGAGAAAGATAGACCGAAGCGTACTTACGCTGCACATTCTCCTGCTCCGCGCCCTCGTGCTTGCCGGATTTCAGCTCTTCCTGCACCGCCTGGCGGGCGGTTTCCGTCACCATGGACTTCAGTTCTTCTCTGGTCATCTTCATGTTCTCACTCCTGTTCTTCGTCGTCGATGATTTCGATCGTGTCGTCGTCATCCGGTTCAAACTTGTCCCGCAGACGCCGGATCAGCTCCAGCGCCTCTTCCTTGCTGAGGCTGTCGATGTCGATCAGTGCCGCTTTTCCCGCTTCTTCTGGCTTTTCCGGCTTTCCGGGCTTTTCTTCGGTATCAGGCATGGGCTCTGTACCTCCTTTTGCAGATTTGTATCCAGTCACGGTCGCAAGCTCGTTGGCAGGCCAGGTGACCAGCGAGATTTCCAGCAGTTCTACTTCGTACAGCCTGCGCACGCCATCCGCACCAGTCTCGGCGCGCGTCGGAATATAGCCGATGGACAGTCCTCGCAGGATGCCGCTGCGGACGAGCTTCCGCGCATCCAGTCCGTCCGTCGTGTCCGCGATCTGAGCGCGGATGCGCAGGCCGCGTTCATCTTCTTCCAGTGCCAGGCTGCGGCCGACCGGCAGCCGCTGGTCGTTGTGCAGCAGCAGAATGGGCACGCCGTCCTTTGCCATGCCGGTGCTCAGCGTCGCGCGGAATGCGCCGGGCATGACGATGTCGCCGTCGCTGTCCACATTGCCGCTGACGCTGGCATAGCCTTCAAAAATCCCCTGTTCATCCACGCTTCCGGGATCCACTGTCAGGGAGAGTGTCTTGCACTCCCTGGGCGGCAGGCGAGAAGCAGCCTTGAGCTGTTCAGCCATTTCGTTCACCTCCGAAAAATTGCAAACTAAAAAGCACCCTGTAACAGGTGCTTTTGTCAGTTTTGTCGTCTCTTACGCCTTGCCCGTCTTTTCCATAACATGGGCGATGAAGTCCTCCGGAGGGCGGAGGTTGTACTTGTCGATGTAGTATGCAAGATCGGTCATCCACTCATAGACCCCGTCATCTGCTCTTACATACCCAAAG
>CAKUHX010000214.1 GCA_934659475.1 uncultured Oscillospiraceae bacterium | reverse complement strand
GCACAGCTCCTTGAACAGCTCCCGGTCCTCGGCCCGGCGGATGCTGTCGCTGTTTGTGCCCAGCAGCTCCACTTGGCACTCTTTCAGGATGCCCTTCTTCTCCAGCTGCATGGCCAGGTTCAGGCCGGTCTGGCCGCCGATGCCGGGGACGATGGCGTCAGGCCGCTCCCTGCGCAGGATGCGGGCTACATACTCCAGGGTCAGGGGCTCCATATACACCTTATCGGCGATGGAGGTGTCGGTCATGATGGTGGCGGGGTTGGAGTTGACCAGGACGACCTCGTACCCCTCCTCCTTCAGGGCCAGGCACGCCTGGGTGCCGGCGTAGTCGAACTCGGCGGCCTGGCCGATGACGATGGGGCCGGAGCCGATGATCATGATCTTCTTCAAGTCTGTTCTTTTGGGCATTTTGTTTCCTCCTTGATCCGCTGCCTGTTTGGCTCATCTGCTCTGCTTCACTGCTTGTCCCGGTCCTACCGGGTGTGGGGGTATTTACTCTTCAGCCTGCCACACGGCCTTGCCGCCGCACACATTCAGCAGGCACCGGCCATAGACCTTCTCTCCCGCGAAGGGAGTGCTCTTGCCCATGGAGCAGAACTGTGCCGGGTCGATGGCGTACTCTGTATTCAGATCCCAGACGGCAAAGTCGTCCTCCCGCAGAGGGAAGCCGAAGCGCTTCCGGGGGTTGATCGTCATCAGCTCCACCAGCTTCTCCAGAGACAGCACGCCGGTGCGTACCAGCTTGGTGTACAGGATGGGAAAGGCGGTCTCCAGCCCTACGATCCCCATGGCGCTGCCCGCCAGGCCCTTGGATTTCTCCTCGGCGCTGTGGGGGGCGTGGTCGGTGGCGATCATGTCTACTGTCCCGTCCAGGATGCCCTCCAGCAGGGCCTGCTGGTCCTCCTTGCTCCGCAGGGGCGGGTTCATCTTGAAGCGGCCGTCCTCCTGCAGGTCCATGTCGGTCAGCACCAGGTAGTGGGGCCCCGTCTCGCAGGTGACGTCCAGCCCCTGGGCCTTGGCCTTCCGGATCAGCTCCACGCTCTCCTTGGTGGAGATGTGGCACACATGATAGGCGCAGCCCGTTTCCCGCACCAGCTCCAGGTCCCGGGCGATCTGCCGCCACTCGCTCTCGCTGCTGATGCCCTTGTGGCCGTGGAGCCGGGCGTACTCGCCGTCGTGGATGTAGCCGCCGCGGAGCAGGGTGTTGTCCTCGCAGTGGGCGGCGATGATCTTCCCCAGGCTCTTGGCCTTCTTCATAGCCGCCCGCATCAGGTCGTCGTTCTGCACACCGCTGCCGTCGTCGGAGAAGCCGGCCACATAGGGGGCCATCTCCTCCATGGCGGACAGCTCCTTCCCCGCCCGGCCCATGGAGATCGTTCCGTAAGGCACCGTCTCAATGACCGCATCCCGGCCGATCAGCACCAGCTGGGGCTTCAGGTGGGCCAGACGATCGGGAGCCGGGTCCAGATTGGGCATGGGGCACACCAGGCAGTAGCCGCTGCGGGCCGCCGCCCGGGTGCCGGAATAAATGGTCTCCTTATAAGAAAAACCCGGCTCTCGAAGATGAACATGAACATCAACGAAACCGGGAACGATCATACAATTATTAAATTCAACAGAAACACCGGGAACGGAAATGGAAATACGATCTGCGTGTCTGAATCGGTTCTTTTCAAATACCTGTGCATTTCTCACAACAGCGGACATGTACTTTCCTCCTTATCTGATGGTTTGACGGACGGCGAAACGCGCGATTTTTAGTATCTTACCATTCAAAGCAGCCGCTGTCAAGGGGAATATTTGCCTTGAATTTTTTTGAGAGCGCGGGTAAAAATACCCCCTTTACAAACGGGGAAAATCTGTTATAATAAATAAGTCTTTTCATGAGACAGAGGACAAGAATATACGGGCGATCAGCTCAGTTGGGAGAGCGCTGCGTTCGCATCCCTATGGTCGCACATCGACCTGTGAGTTTCAGCCCATGATTTCGGAGAGGATTCCCTCTGAGATCTTCTAAAATCGAAAAACTTGAAAATCTGCTTTTTGTTGCGAAAATCCCGCAAAAAGCGGCAATATGGGCCTGTAGCGCAGTTGGGAGGAGAAGCGGTTCGGTTATAGCACCTCTTTTCCGGTAGTCCAACTCAGTTGCGGGCAAACAG
>CAKUHX010000213.1 GCA_934659475.1 uncultured Oscillospiraceae bacterium | reverse complement strand
CCATGTTGTCCTTGTAGGTCACCATGTTGTCGCGCAGGTAGTCAAAGCCAAACTCGTTGTTGGTGCCGTAGGTGATGTCGGCGTTATAGGCGGCCTTCTTCTCCGCCCCCATCACCCCGTGGATGATCAGGCCCACGGACAGGCCCATGAAGCGGTAGACCTTGCCCATCCACTCGCTGTCACGCTTGGCCAGATAATCGTTCACGGTGACGATGTGCACGCCCTTGCCCGCCAGGGCATTCAGATAGGCGGGCAGAGTGGCCACCAGGGTCTTGCCTTCGCCGGTCTTCATTTCGGCGATGCGGCCCTGGTGCAGGATGATGCCGCCGATGAGCTGCACCCGGTAGGGGCGCATCTCCAGCACACGCCACGCCGCCTCGCGGCAGGCGGCGAAGGCCTCGGGCAGAATGTCGTCCAGCGTCTCTCCGTTGGCAAGGCGCTGCTTGAATTCGGGGGTCTTGGCCTGGAGCTGGGCGTCGGTCAGGGCCTTATACTCGTCCTCCAGGGCTTCGATCTTGTTCACAATGGGCATGATGGCCTTCACTTCCCGCTGGGAGCTGGTGCCAAACAGTTTTGTGATCAAACTCATTTCGTCAAACACCTCTTTGCTGCGGCCAAAAAAGGCCGCGGATACAAATCAATTCAGTATAGCACAGCCCGCCCCCCAAAAAAAGAGGGAATTGTAAACTTTTTACCTAGGGCCCTCTGCATTTTCCCCAAAGAGAGGGCCCCGAACGGGGAAATTATCCACCCTCCGCACATATTTGTAGTTCAGGGGTTGACATTTTGCATGCCCGGTGCTATGGTAAGCGTACAATCAAACAGGACAGACGAAGCGCCCAGGAAAAGGCCATGTGCCTGCCGAAGGAGTAACACTCTCAGGTTTCCCCGCATGGGGATGAGGACTGCGCGCGGATGTAACTCTGGAGAAGCCCGCATCAGCGGGGGCCGAAGGTGCAAAGCAGGCATATGCCTGCCAATCTCTCAGGCAAAAGGACAGAGCAAGCGGACGGTCATCCCGTCCGTGCGCGCCTCGGCGCGCCGATCCTCTCCGGAGCGGCAGATGGAACAGCTTCCATCCGCCGGTCCGTTTTATTTTTCCCAACCTCTGCCGTTGGGGACATTTTCGGGAGGAATTTTCTATGGAAGCATTCATCACCAAGCTGGACGACGTACTCTACCCCATCGTATGTGACATCAACACCTACCTGTCCAACTACATCCTGGTCTTTCTTCTGGTGGGCGTGGGCCTGTGGTACACCATCCAGACCCGTTTTGTTCAGGTGCGCTGCTTCGGCGAGGGCATGAAAAAGGTGTTCGGCAACCTGACTCTGCGGGGCAAAAAGCATGACAGCGGCATGAGCTCCTTCCAGGCGCTGGCCACCGCCATCGCCGCCCAGGTGGGCACCGGCAACATCGTGGGCGCCTCCGGCGCCATCCTGTCCGGCGGCCCCGGCGCCATCTTCTGGATGTGGGTCATCGCCTTCTTCGGCATGGCCACCATCTATGCCGAGGCCACCCTGGCCATCAAGACCCGGGTCAAGCTGGCCGACGGCACCATCCACGGCGGCCCCGTGTACTACATCACCACCGCCTTCCAGGGCGGCTTCGGCAAGTTCCTGGCCACCTTCTTCGCCATCGCCATCACCCTGGCCCTGGGCTTCTTCGGCTGCATGGTGCAGTCCAACTCCATCGGCGAGTGCTTCCAGACCGCCTTCGGGGTTCCCTCCTGGATCGTGGGCGCGGCTCTGGTGGTCATCTGCGGCGTCATCTTCCTGGGCGGCGTACAGCGTCTGGCTGCCGTTACCGAGAAGCTCGTCCCCGTCATGGCGGCCATCTTCCTGGCCGGCGGTCTGGTCATCCTCGTCGCCCGCATCCAGTATGTGCCCGCCACCTTCGCCATGATCTTCAAGTACGCCTTCCAGCCCCAGGCCATCGTGGGCGGCACCTTCGGCTACGCCATCAAGCAGGCCATCAGTCAGGGCGCCAAGCGGGGCCTGTTCTCCAACGAGGCCGGCATGGGCTCCACCCCCCACGCCCACGCCCAGGCCAATGTGAAGGACCCCCACGATCAGGGCGTTGTGGCCATGATCGGCGTGTTCATCGACACCTTCGTGGTGCTGACCCTGAACGCCCTGGTCATCATCTGCACCCTGTACACCGCCGACGGTCCTC
>CAKUHX010000212.1 GCA_934659475.1 uncultured Oscillospiraceae bacterium | reverse complement strand
GATTCAGGGCGGCCTGAAGGGTCTGATTCAGGTTGGCAGTACCGGTGCCCCACCTTCTGGTGGGGGAGAGCACCTGGATCTGGTCGGCGGGAATGCCCATGCGTTCGGGCAGACGGCGGCGGCACAGGTCCACGATGGTGTCCACCGCCAGCTGGCTGTCCCGCCGAGCCAGGAAAAAGAAGTCGCTGTCATTGGCCCTCAGGTCGGGCAGTTCCCCCCGATCCACCGCGTGGGCGCTGCGGATGATGGCGCTCTGGGCCGCCTGACGGAACACCTCCGTCAGGCGCACCGTGGGCACTGCCCCGCTGCGGATCAAGTCGGCAAACAGGCACCCCGGCCCCACCGATGGCAGCTGGTCCGGATCCCCCACCAGCACCAGGCGGCACTCCGGCCGCAGGGCGTCCATGAGGGCCGCCATCAGGGGCAGATCCACCATGGAGGTCTCGTCTACGATCACCGCGTCGGCGGCCAGGGGGTCGTCCCGGTCATGGGTGAACACCTGCTGGCCGCTCTGGGGGTCGAACCCCGTCTCCAGCAGGCGGTGGATGGTAGATGCCTCCGCCCCGCACAGCTCCCCCAGCCGCTTGGCCGCCCGGCCCGTGGGGGCGGCCAGGGCGGTCTCCAGCCCCATGGAGTCGAACAGAGCCAGCACGCCCCGCAGAGAGGTGGTCTTACCCGTGCCCGGGCCGCCGGTGAGCAGCATCATCTGGCTGCGGGCGGCCAACTCCACCGCTTGCCGCTGCTGGGGGGCGTAACGGATGCCCTGCTGGCGCTGGATGCGGCCGATCACATCCTCCAGCCGTTCCGGGGGCAGCAGTTCCTGGTCCTGCATCTCCAGCACCCTCCGGGCCACCAGCAGCTCCGCCTCGTACATGTCGGGCAGATACACCGCATCCTCCCCGGCCACGGCGTCCTGCACCACCTGCTTTTTCAAAGACAGGCGCTCCAGCGCCTCCTCCAGTTCCTCCGTTGGGATGTCCAGCAGCTGCCCGGCTGCGGCCAGCAGCTTGCCCCGGGGCAGGAAGACGTGCCCGTTGTTCAGGTTGTGGGCCAGCTCGAAAGTCAGCCCAGCCTCCAGCCGCAGGGGATCGTCCCCTGCCAAGCCCAAGCTCAGGGCCAGCCGGTCGGCCAGAGAGAACTCCACCCCGAACCCCTCCCCCACCAGCAGGTAGGGGTCGCTTTTCAGGGCCTCCAGAGCCGCGCCGCCGTAGCTGCGGTACAGGGGGGCAGCCAGCTCCATGGGCAGGCCGTGCTGCCCCAGGAACTCCACCAGCAGGCGCATCCCCATCTGCTGCTGAAAGCTGGCGCTGATGGACATGGCCCGCTTGGGGGTGATGCCCTTGATCCTCGTCAGCTCCTCCGGGTGCTCCCCGATGACGGTGAGGGCGTCCTCCCCGAACTCCTCGATAAGGGCCCGGGCAGTAGCCTTGCCCACCCCCTTCACCGCGCCGGAGGCTAAGTAATGAAAGACTTCCTTCAGTCCCTGGGGCAGGCGGCGCTCCACGATCTCCGCCTTGAACTGCCGCCCATAGGTGGGGTGGCGCACCCAGCTGCCCCGGATGGACAGGTACTCCCCAGGGGACACCCCGGGCATGGGTCCCACCACCGTCAGTTCCTCCTCGCCGGACTCCAGGCGGAGGATGGTGTAGCCGTTCTCCTCGTTCTGATAGATCAAAGAGGAGACCGTCCCCTCGATCAGCTGCAACTCTCTGCTCTCTGCCATGGGGCGTCTCCTCTCTGTCTGTTTTCTGCCTTATCGCAGTTCTGCCGCCGGGTAGCGCCTGGTCAGCTCCGCCGCCAGAGCCAGCCCGGCGGAGGTCAGTTCTTCCGTTTCGATCACGATGCCGCCCCGCAGCAGGCCCATCCCCCGCAGCCAGTACAGGGCCCGCAGGGTCTGCTCCAGATGTTCGCCGTCTCCCCGGCCGGAGACCACGATCGTCACCCCCGGGGCGGGCAGAGGGCGCAGCAGCTGTCCCACCTGCCACCAAAGCAGGACTGCCAGTCCCGCCGCTGCCAATACGGTCCCCGTCAGCTCCAAAAATGCTCCCATCGGACACACCTCCGGAGCATCCTATGCGGGCGCTCCCCCTCCTGCTCAGATCACGCCGGAGAACAGGTTGACCCCCACATGGGTCAGCAGCAGCATGATGCACCCAGCGGTCACCACCCCCATGACCAC
>CAKUHX010000211.1 GCA_934659475.1 uncultured Oscillospiraceae bacterium | reverse complement strand
ATTCATCCAGCAGTTCAGCGGCTGCTTCGCGCTCCAGCGCGTCTTCGCGGAAGATATAGTCGGCCACCAGCCGCAGCCGGGCGGGCAGGGTGTGGAGCAGGGCTTGCAATTCGCTGAGATCGTAGGACGTGGTCATAGGGCACCTCTGGTAATTGGGGATTAGGGTACAAAAAAAGGCAAGGCGACGCTCCCCGGCTTACCAGAGCCGCCGGTCCTCGCGGATACCGGACGTCGCCTTGCCAATATGTACTCCACACCCGGCAGGTGCGCAGATGGCAAAACAAAAAAGACCGCACTTTTCACCGTGTGGGGCACGGCAAAGGCGACGGTGACGCCTCTGGTAATTTGGGGAATTTCAGTGTGCCTGTTTCCCGTTGTCCGGTCAAGAGGGGCATCTTTGCTTTCCACGCCAAGGAGGCATAAGGGTTGAAACGGATTCCACCCTTTGCCCGTCTTCTGTAACAGGGGCAATACGGGCCTACCGTGTCTGCTTTGCTCCAGAGCTGGTCACAACGGATGTGACCAGCTTCCATTCTTCAGGGACATGGCAATACGGGGGCTACCGTACCTGTTTGTCTCCAAAGCTGGTGGAAACGGATTCACCCAGCTTCCATTCTTCGGGGTGGAGCGACGTTTGGCCTGTTGCCGGTCAACCTCACGGCTTGGGCGCTTCCTTGTCGTACAGCGCTTGCCAGACCCACTGGCCGAAGCGCCGCAGCCAGCCCATGAGCCGGGCCTGATCTCGCTGGGACCATCGCTCCTGCCCGTAGATCTCGTAGTCGCCGTCACTGGTGGGCCGGGCCTCCAGCCCCGCCCGGGCCAGTACCCGGAGGCTGTCGCGCGGGCCGATGGGGTGGGTCAGCCATTCCACACCGCCCCATGCCCCGGCAGCCGTCGCTTTTTTCTTCCCGCCCCCCTGGTCGTCCATCCGTCCAGCGCCCATGGCCTCAGGGGCCACAGGGAGGGGGGCTGGCGCCTCCTGCACAGGCGCAGGCGCGAAAACAGGGGGCAGCCCGATGCGTATCCAGTCCGCCAGATTCCAGCCTTCCCGGAATGCGTCCCCGGGGTCTTTGCCCTTGGGGACCGGCCAGCGGCGGGCCGTGCGGTAGGTCCTTGCCCAGAAGGGCATGCCCTTGGCCCCGGCCCGCTGCCCCTTCTCGTCCGGCTGGTCGAAGTCCAGCGCCACGAGGATGCAGAGGGCACGGCGCAGCACGGCATGGGCTGCCGCATCCGGACGCCCCATGTTGGTCCCGGCAGCGAAGGCCCCCACGTCCAGCCCGGCGTCCAAGGCCGCCGCCACGCAGGCCATGGCGTCCAGCTCCGCCTCCACCACCACGAAAGCCCGGGCCTCGGGCCGCAGCAGCAGCGGGCGCATGCTGGAGCCCGGCACCACCATGTACTTCATCTCCGCCCCGAAGCGTTCCCGGGCCTCATCCGTGCGCCGGATGCGCAGGCGCCGCACCGCGCCGTCTTCGGTCAGGGCGGGGACTACCAGCCCCGCGGGTATCCAGAGGGACTTCTTTCGGCCGCGGGCATTGGTCTCCGGCGGCAGGCCCCAGGCGCCGCGATCCCGGTGGTAGCAGTCCTTGCCCTTCTCTCCGGGGAGCCAGCCCAGGCGGAAGCGTTCCACCGCATCGGGGAAGATCCCGCGCATGGCCAGCCACATCATGCGATCTTCGTCAGCCAGCAGCTTGGCATGGGCATAGTCCAGCAGCTTGGCGGCGTGCTCCTGCCAGACCGGGCCGGGATCGGCAGGCGTGGGGGAAGGCTCCCACGGGCGCTCCGCCTTGTCGGCCCTGGGCATGATGCTGGTGGGGGCCGCCGCCCGTTCAACGCCCAGACGGCGGCAGGCTTCGGTGTAGCTCAGGCCCTCGAACTCACGCAGGAACTGGATGCTGTCGCCGCCCTTGTCGCACTGGCGGCAGTACCATGTCCCGCCTTCGCCCTGGGCAGGCCAGAAGCGGAAGCGGTCCTTCCCGCCACAGGCTGGGCAGGGACACGCCCATTCGCCGCCGTGGGTCCCGGCCACCTTGACGGCCTTCAGGCCGCGATTTTGGATAAGGCTTTCAATCATCACCAAGGTCCTGCCAAGGTCTTGCATGGTCATGGTATGCAAGGTACTGTTTTTAAATATTCTTTTCTTAAATTAGGACTATAGGACCATTATAACGTAAATTCATGATGTAAAAAGCGCTAGCGCGCATATAGAGGAAATTCATAGAAAAAATGCCACATA
>CAKUHX010000210.1 GCA_934659475.1 uncultured Oscillospiraceae bacterium | reverse complement strand
ATCTTCTCCAGCTTGTCAAAAAGACTTTTTTGACAAGCTGAGCCCTCCGACGAAAGTCGGAGGGCTTTACTCATTCCTCCTCCGGGAAGATCCCCTCGATGGCGTCCCGCAGCTTGGGGTAGCGGATGACGAAGTGGATGGCCGGGGACTTGCCCTTGGATACCATGGCCCACTGGCCGGCATGTACGGCGATGGACAGGTTGCGGAACATCCCGTTCCAGAAGCGCAGGGTGTACCCCGGCTGCTGCCGGGCGAACTGCTCCGTCCGCTCCAGATGCAGCAGATAGTCCTCGTAGGAGCAGACCACGTCCCGCTCCGGGAACAGCCCGGACAGGGGCAGGGAGACGGGCCAGCGCTCAAATTCCTCCCGGGACAGTCTGGGCACCAGGTCGGTCACCGGGCTGTGAGAGAGAATGGTCAGCATCCGCCGGCGCTGGGCATCGGCGTACTCCAGGACCCGCTGCCGCTCCCCCTCGGACAGGCCGTTTTTCTCCAGAATGGGGGTCAGGTCGTCCGCCGCCAGGGCGCACAGGGGCGGGGCGGCCAGCATCCTGCGCCGGGGGCCGGGGGTCTGGCAGTCCGCCAGCAGGAAGGCCCGCAGCACGCTGGCCCGGTCCTCCCGGTAGATGTCCATCAGGGGCAGGGCCTTTTTCAGAAGATCGTCCGCCCGCCGCTGATAGTAGCTCAGGGCCTCGCCGCTCTTGGCCAGCTCGTAGCGCCCCCTCTCGTGGGCGCCGGCGATGCACTCCCCGGACAGGGCCGCCGTGCCGGAGACGTTCAGGAAGTGGCAGTATACGTTGTTCTGTACCCCCTTCAGGTAATAGGGGGAGATCTGCCCCGTCATGTACAGGGGGACCCACCCCTGCAGCCCCAGCATCAGCTCCCCGAAGGGGCGGTCCAGGTTGTGCACCACGTTCAGGTGCAGCCCCTTTTTCAGCATCATGGCCAGCCCCAGCATGTACTTTTTCTTAAAATCCTCGTCCCGGGCCATGTCGTCCATCTGCATGTCGCTGCACATGAATACCGGCCGGTCTGACCGGCCCAGTACCGTGGCTTTCAAGAAGTCCAGCTCTCCGGCTCGCATCTCCTTAAGGCCGTAGTAGGTTTTGGATACAGGCAGCTGGAAGGGGGCGGTGGGCACCTTCAGCTGGTCGAAGCGGATGGCGCGGATGTACTCGTTCAGGTCGAACTCGTCCAGCTGCCGCAGAAAGGCGGACACGTCATCCACCTGCCGCGCGCCGGGGCCGCCCAGCCAGCGGACCAGCCGGGTCAGCAGATCCCCCTCGCCCTCGTCCCCGATCAGCTCCGTCAGGATGTGCCGCTGGCCGGGGGTGTCGTACCGCCGCACCACATATCCCGCCACGAAGGAGACGAACCGGTCCGGGTCACCCGGCTGCCGCTGGCCGCTGCGGATGCGGGAGAGATAGGACGGGTCATAGCTGATCCCCCGGGCCAGATCGGATACGCTCAGACTCAGGGCGGACAGCAGTGCGTTCAGATTGACCCGCAGCTGCTCGATGTCGCATCCCGCCGGGGGAAAAAGGGGGGCAAGGGCCGCCCCGACGTCCTCCTCCGTCGGCCCTGCCAGCCCCCGCTCCCGGGCCAGCGCCGCCAGCCCGCAGATCAGCTTGTCCCGGTCGGTCTGATTTTCCGGCGTCCGCTCGCCGCTGCGGTAGCGGCTGACCGTGGCCGGAGAAAGGCCGCTGGCCTGGGCCAGCTCCCGGCCGGAGCAGTCCAGCTCCTCTATAAAGCCGTTCAGAATGTCCTTGAATTCCATCGTCCGCCCCTCCCGCGCCCGGCGGCACCGGCCGCTCTGTGCTGATCCCATTATAAGGGCTTCCCGGACAAAGGTAAAGGCATTTCCGCACAGTCACGGACAAACAGGAAACAAAAAAGACCTTTTGACGGCCATGTGCTATGATGCAGACGGGGTGGAGGCCCTTCTGAAAAATTTGGCCTCCGGAAAGAGAGGAGTTTAGATGAAAAAACGAGTGATGGGTATTCTGCTTACCCTGTGCCTGAGCCTGACCCTGCTGCCAAGCGCGGCATTTGCGGCATACACACCGCCGGTGAAGGTCGACGAGGTTTCCGTCAGCGTCTCGGCTCCGACGTTGGAGGATGGCTTAAAAGTCCCGACAGTGGCGGACAATGCCCCCTACTTTATCGACAGTCCCTACTATCCGGACGATATTGACATGAACTTGTTCTACTGGGGTCGCGTGGCCGCCAAGGGCAGCAAATCCCATG
>CAKUHX010000209.1 GCA_934659475.1 uncultured Oscillospiraceae bacterium | reverse complement strand
TTATAGGCGATATCCCGCAGCGACCGGCTGACGCGGATGGCGTTGTTGTCGCGCAGATAGCGGCGAATCTCGCCGATGATCATGGGCACGGCGTAGGTCGAAAAGCGCACGCCCAGGGTCGTGTCGAAATTGTCGATGGATTTCATCAGGCCGATGCAGCCCACCTGGAACAGATCGTCCATCATCTCGCCGCGGCCCGCAAAGCGCTGCACCACCGACAGCACCAGCCGGAGGTTGCCGCCGACAAACTCCTCGCGCGCCGTCTCGTCGCCCGCCGCGATGCGCTCAAACAGCTTTTTCATCTCCGCGCTCGTCAGCACGGGCAGCTTGGAGGTATCCACGCCGCAAAGATCCACTTTGTTCAGTGCCATCAGGTTTCCCTCCGCCTCTTCTTGTTTTTGCCCGGAGGACGAAGGAATGCGTTTTCCGCAAGCTTCATCTCACCGCCAGCACTGTTATTTTTGTACTTCCTTTCTATTTTTATACGCCGCATTGCAAACAATTCATTGATTTGTCTACATTTTTGCGCTCATCTCACCGCGCAATCGTTTCAAGATGCGCTTTTCCAGTCGAGAAATGTAGGATTGTGAAATGCCGAGGGTTTCCGCGACCTCGCGCTGGGTTCTTTCCTGCTGGCCGTTCAGGCCGAAGCGCATCTGCATGATGCGCTTTTCACGCGGGCTGAGCCGCCCGATGGCCTCGTGCAGCTCGCGGCGGTCGTTCTCCATCTCCAGCTCTCTCCCCACCAGATCGGGATCGGTGCCCATCACGTCCGAGAGCAGCAGCTCGTTGCCGTCCCAATCGACATTCAGCGGCTCGTCAAAGCTGACCTCCTGCTTCGTGCGGCTGTATCGGCGCAGATACATCAGAATCTCGTTTTCGATGCAGCGCGAAGCATAGGTTGCCAATTTGATCTTTTTGTGCGCGTCAAAAGTGCTCACTGCCTTGATCAGCCCGATTGAGCCGATGGAAATCAGGTCGTCCACGCCCACGCCGGTGTTTTCAAACTTTCTGGCGATATAGACCACCAGCCGCAGGTTGTGCTCGATCAGCCCCTCCCGCACACTCTCGTCCCCGCTGCGCAGCGCCTGCATGACCGCTTCCTCCTCCTCGCGCGTAAACGGCGCGGGCAGGCTCTGTCCGCCGCCGATGTAATCCAGCCTTCCGCCGCACAAGAACCGCAATATTTTTCGCCATATCTCCCGAAAAAATCCCTTTTTCATCCCATGCACCTCCCCGGAATCAGCGCGCGCCCTTCGGTGTTGAGCACGCCGTCGTATACCGCCACAAAGGCCTCCACCTCCCGCCCGTCCACGCGCACGCTGTCCGGTGCGAAAGCAGAAAGCACGCCGCCGCCGCCCACCGAGGTGAATGGCACCGCGCGCATCCTGCCGCCCGCAACGCCGGAAAGCGCGTCCTTTTCCACCACGATCACCGGCAGGTTGCTCAGCGGCTCCACCAGCGCGTTGCCCGTGTCCACAATGGCGACAAGGCTCACGCGCCGTCCCGCCCGCTGCACCGTCAGCAGCGCCGTGCGGCTGCTCATTGTTCGGTTGCGCGCCGCCGTCAGCGCAATCAGCGCTCCTCCGCCCAACGCCGCTGTGCCCAGCGCGGCCAACGGGCTGTAACCGCGCGCGCCCAGCAGATACATCAGCCCCGCGCCTGTGCCGCCGAGCAGCGCCGTGGAGATCCAGATGAAGGCAAAGGCGCGCACCGTGCGTCTCCATTCCCGCCCAAGCCGCCCGCCGCACAACAGCAGCGTCATGCCGGCGCAGGCCGCCGTGCGCGGCAGCAGTCCCAGCAGCGGTCTGCCCCACGGCAGATACGCGCACACCGCATATCCGCAGCCGAGCGCTGACGCAAGCCCGATGCGCAGCTTTCCCGCGCGCACACCCGCCAACCGCGCTGCCAGGATCAGGATCAGCGCATTCATCAAAAGGTTCTGCAACACAAAACCCTCGATGCTCACCGTCATGCCGCTGCCCCCTTTTGTTTGGTTGTGCCTATCAATATACCCGCATTGCAGCGAATTTTCTGTTGATCCGTTTTGCAATTTATGTTCTATGGCATACAAAAAGACCGCCCCGGCTGCATTTTTCGCAGTCCGAGCGGTCTTTTTAAGTTTTTATGAGGATTTACTCCCAGCCGAGGTCCCATTCAGGGAAAATTGCCTTGAGTTTCTCCTGTTTGCCGTAGTTGTAGTAACTGTTGCCGTTATAGCAGAGCGTACCGCAGCTATCGGTGGCGACGGAGATCGTC
>CAKUHX010000208.1 GCA_934659475.1 uncultured Oscillospiraceae bacterium | reverse complement strand
GAACCAGTACTATGTGGACAACTACGGCCTGGGCTACCTGGACAACGGCAGCACCGTGGCCGTCTCCTCCACCGAGAGCGTTTTGGCTACGGTGATCGTCCTGCTGGTGATCTTCCTGATCGTGGCTACCATCGTGGACTCCCTGCGCTGCGCCAGCTACCGCAGCCGGTATTACGGCGTGGCCGCGCCCCCCTATGCCTTCCGGCCCATCCTGTTCTGGCACGGGCCCAGCTACGGCTGGTACCGGCGGCGCTGGCATGCGCCCCCGCCCCCGCCGCCCCCCAGAGGGCCCCGGGGCCCCGGCGGCCCCAGACCCGGCGGGCCCGGCTCCCGTCCCGGCGGCGGAAGCAGCTTTAACGGCTTCTCCGGCCCCAGGAACGGCGGCAGCCGTCCCGGCGGCTCCTCCGGCTCCTTCCGCGGCGGCGGCTTCGGCGGCAGCCGTGGCGGCGGATTTGGCAGCGGCGGCAGCCGGCCCAGCAGCGGCGGCTCCTTCCGGGGCGGCGGCTTTGGCGGCGGCAGCCGCGGCGGTGGGTTCGGCGGCGGCCGCGGCGGCGGCTTCGGCGGCGGTGGCGGCCGGGGCGGCGGTTTCCGGTAAAAAAGGTCAAAATGATCCCGCGGGGTTCCGCGGGATCATTTTTCCTGTGAAACGGCAGCAAGAGACAGAAAGGCAGGTCAGACATGGATCGGAGCGAGCTGAAACCGAGGATCAGGGAGGTGTGGCGGCTGAGCCTGCCCGCCATCCTCACCCAGATCACCACCATCGCCATGCAGTATATCGATTCCGCCATGGTGGGTGCCCTGGGGGCCAACGCCTCCGCCGCCATCGGGCTGGTGGCCTCCAGCACCTGGCTGCTGAACGGGGTGACCTATGCGGTGTCGGCGGGCTTTTCCGTCCAGGCGGCCCACCGCATCGGTGGGCAGGACGACGCCGGGGCGAGAGCCGTGGTGCGCCACGGCCTGGCCGCCGCCCTGCTCCTGTCCGGACTGCTGTGCCTGCTGGGAACTGGGGCCAGCGGGGCGCTGCCCCGCTGGCTGAAGGGCGACGAGACGATATGCGGAGATGCCGCCGCCTACTTCCGCACCTTCGCCCTGATGCTGCCCTTCTCCCAGCTGGCGGTGCTCTCCTCTGCTTTTCTGCAGTGCGCCGGGGATATGGTCACGCCCAGCGTGCTCAACGCGGTCATGTGCCTGCTGGATGTGGTCTTCAACTGGCTTCTGATCCCCAGGTTCGGCGTTCTGGGAGCCGGGATGGGGACGGCCCTGGCCTGTGCTGCGGCCAGCCTGATGCTGCTGTACTGCTGCTGCGTGCGCTCCCCCCGGCTGCACCTGCGGCGGGGCGAGAGGTGCCCGTTTGACGGGGACATCCTGAAAACGGCCCTGTGCATCGGCCTGCCCGTGGCGGTGCAGGAGGTGGCGATGAACGGGGCCATGGTGGCATCCACCCGGATCATTGCCCCTCTGGGGGCGGTGGCCATTGCGGCCAATTCCTTCGCCGTGACGGCGGAGAGCCTGTGCTATATGCCGGGGTACGGTATCGGTGCGGCAGCGGCTTCGCTGGTGGGCCGGTGCGTAGGGGCGGGAGACGGGAAGAACGCCCGGGCCTACGGCGGGGTGTGTACCGCCATGGGGGCAGCCTTTATGGGCGGCACAGGGCTTGCTATGATGCTGCTGTGCCCCCTTGTGTTCCAGATGCTCACCCCGGACCCCGCCGTGCGGGCACTGGCCGTTCAGGTGCTCCGCCTGGAACTGCCGGCGGAGCCGCTGTTCGGCATATCCATTGTAGCGGCGGGGGTGCTGCGGGGGGCAGGGGACACCTTCGTGCCCGGACTTCTGAACCTGATCAGCATCTGGGGCGTGCGCATCGGCCTGTCCCTGGTGCTGGTGGGCCCCCTGGGCCTGCGGGGCGTGTGGATCGCCATGGGGGCAGAGCTGTGCGTGCGGGGCCTGTTGATGCTGCTGCGCCAGCGCACCTCGAACTACTATGAACGGGTACACGGACAGAAGAACTCCCAATAAGCATATAAGGCAGCGCCCCCGCCGTCGGCGGGGGCGCTGTTCTGGTTCAAAGACTCAGTGATTTTCGTAGGGCAGACCGGTCAGATACCGCCGGGCCAGGTCGAAGGCGTGGTGGGCGGTGTGGGTGCGCTGGCGCTGGCGCATGGGGCGATCACCCAGATTCAGGGCCCGGACGTAGCTGCCCTCGGGGGTGGCGATAGCCACGAACATGGTGCCGATCTCGTGGCCCCGGTCGTCCCTGTCCGG
>CAKUHX010000207.1 GCA_934659475.1 uncultured Oscillospiraceae bacterium | reverse complement strand
AAATCCTTGTAGGTCATATGCGCGTGGGGGCAGTCCTGAACCATGCCGCAGCAGCGGCACACGTAGCGAACGGAGCCATCCGGGTCTTCCACCTCTTCCATCTGATGTCTGGGAGTGATGTCCCTATTGATTGCCGTAACACAGTAGCCCACAATATTGCCGTAATTGTCGCTGCCGCCGCCGATGTCCCAGCCATAGGCCAGCGTGTAGCGCAGCGTCAGCGTGTCCCCATCGTTCAGATGTACTGCGGACATAGACTGACCGGGATAGTACGTACCGTCCAGTGAATACATCCATCCGGAGCCGCTGGTATAGTCGAACTCGCCGATCCTGCTACCGGAGCCGGCACTCTTGTTCAGTCCGTTGCGGTACAGACAGCGCCACAACGTGGCAAGGCCAGTCCCCGCGCCGAACCGGGCGTCAATGGCCGCCAGCACTTCCTCTTCCGTACTTCCCGGCCATGTGGAATCTTCCAACGCATCCGGGTAATAGTCGGTATCCAGCCATTGCAGATAGAAGCCGGTATCCAGCGTCCCGGCATAGCTGCCACGCCAGCCGAGAGTATCGCTTGCCGCGCCGAAGGGTTCGCCGGTGTCCATTCCCATGATTGCTTTGGCGACCACGTAGGAAATCGGCTCGTCCGCCAGAACGTCATAGCTAATGTGTTCGACCTTCTTGATTCCCAGCACTGTCATATCTACATAAATATCGGCTTCTCCGATTTTCTGTCCGGGTTCGACACGGAAACCATTCAGCGTCAGCTTCTTTTCACCCCAGTTGCCATAAGCGTCCTCGGCATAGACGTAAAGGGTATGTTCATTTCTATCCCCAGTCTCCGGGTTGGATGGAATCAGTCCATACTCCCAAGTGTCTCCGGAACGGGTAGGATCAACGGCCTCGATTCCATCCAGTGAAACCTGAATAAATTCATTCGTTCCCTTTGCCGGAATGCTGACCGTATTTCCTTGCGCATCCTTGCCATGCGCAGTAACCCGCAGAGTGGTTTTGCTTTCGTTAGGGATTTCATCACCGTCTTCAATATCCAAAATAATTTCTATACTGTTACTCCCCTTATGTTTATAGGGAATATCGATTGTAAAACTGTATTCGTTTTCCCCCTGCGCTTTGATCTCAAAGAAATTATGTCCCGCCTTTCCAGCATTCAGCAGAAGTCGAATCCGCCCTCTCTCCAGCTGATTCAATGTCTCGACGCTTCCAGACTGATTACATGTGACGGAGGTAATCTTAACGCCGTCGGCATCAGAGCCGACGATAGACATTTCATATTCCAGAAATCCATCGGTCAATTCGTCATCATACACCGTATCCGCCGTTTTGGACTGCTTATTCTGGCAGAAAATCTCTCTCCGACTGCCATCATTGAGCGTATAACTCATTTGCAGTGTGACATCATTTCCGACGTGCAGAATGACTTCAAAGTGAGCCGTATGCCCGTTTGCAAGGGCGGAAACCGAAATCCGATAGGTATTGGAGGTTTCCCCCTCCGGCATTTTCACAACCCACCAACCTTGTCCGTCCCGGCAATTCAGCTTGCCCCTCCCGGAGACCGCATCGGAGGTATAGCTGGCGCTCATAATTCTCGCGCCCGCGCTTTCGGCATCTCTGCCGACCAGTTTCATCTCGTAGCCAATCACACCGGACAGCTGGTTGTTCTTGATTTTATCCGTAACACTGCCATTGGGCAGGCAAAGTAGCGTGCCTTTGTGATTCCCGGTTCCTCGCCATGTAAAAGAAAGCTGCACATCCGGTAGCTTCTGATAGGTAATCTTATACCGGAAAAACACATCCCGTTCCGCAGTCCTGACCGTAAATGAAAAATTGTAAACTTCTTTGTCCGTTCCCGCTGCCGGATTCATGATCAATGAGTCGCTGGGCCACTTCAGTTCTCTTGCCGTCTGGGTGGATTCCGTAATGGAGATGCCATTCACGATCTTTGCGTCCTGCGCCAGCGTTCCGGTCAGGCTTACGTGAAAGCGGAACAAGTCCTCGTTCAGCTCATAGCTACTTACGGAAAACGCCTGCGTATTGCCTGCGGCACAGGCAATGCCCTTTGCGTTCCAGGTCAAGACCAGCGACAGCTCCGAGGGAGAAACTTCCCCGCCGTCCGCCCCCTGATCTCCGTCCTCCTGATCGTCGCTGCCGTCGTCCGTGGAGGAATCGGGCTGGGTTTCTTCCGGTCGGGTCTCGCTGGCCTTGTCATTCGGCTCTGTGGATTTTGTCTGACCGCCGCTGGGAACCGAAATGGTGTTCAGCTGCTCCAAATTCTCCCCCAGCTTCAGCACCGTGATCTCCCGGACGCC
>CAKUHX010000206.1 GCA_934659475.1 uncultured Oscillospiraceae bacterium | reverse complement strand
AACTTGATGGCCTCTTCCCGGGGCAGCTCAAACCGCTCCAGCTTCAGCTTTTCCTTGCAGATCTTCCGCATCTCCGCCTCGATCTGCTCCAGATGCTCGGGGGTGAAGGCGAAGGGGGCGTCCATGTCATAATACCAGCCCTCGTCGATGGAGGGGCCGATGGCCAGCTTGACCTCGGGCCACAGGCGCTTCACCGCCTGAGCCATCACATGGGAGCAGGTGTGCCAATAGGTCTTGCGGTATTCGGGGTTTTCAAAGGTGTACTGATTGTTCTCTTCAGCCATGATAAAGTGCTCCTTTCTGTTTGTCGGGGCAAAGAAAAACTCCACCCCTGAAAATTCAGGGGTGAAGTTGACATAACTCCACGGTTCCACCCTGCTTGCCGGAAGCGTAACATTATGCTGTCCGGCCGCTCGTGTCTTTCGATAACGGGAAAGCCCCGGCCCGGTCGTCCCGGGCGGCTTGGGAGTGGTACTGCCGTTCCGGACCGCAGGGCGCTTTCAGCGTTTGTGCCCCTCTCTGTGCGGTGGAGCCCGGTTTCTTCTCCGTCAATGCCGTTTTGACTGTGATAGTTTATCACCGAAGACGGAAAATGTCAAGGATAACGGCCGAAAATGGGATCGGTCTCACCATTTCTTCCCCCAGCTATTGTTTGTTTGCGGCGGGTGTGGTATGATATGCGGTACGTTTGATCAGATCTGAGGAAAGAAAGGCGGAACTTTATGGAGCTTGATGCTGTGATCCTGGCGCGCAGGAGCATCCGCAAATATCTGTCCCAGCCGGTGGAGGAGGACAAGCTGGCCGCCGTACTGGAGGCCGCCCGCCTGTGCCAGTCGGGAAAGAACCGGCAGCCTTGGCGGTTCATGACCCTGACCGGAGCGCAAAAAGACGCCGTAGCGGACATCATGCTGCGCCTGTTTGAGACGGAGCACCCGGAGCTGCCCCCCTACTACACCACCTCCAAACACACGGCCAAGGTGATCCGGGCCGCGCCGGTGCTCATCCTGATCTTCCGGGAGGAGGACGAGAAGTGGCGGGACGGGGACCTGCTGTCCATCGGCGCCGCGGTGGAGCATATGGCACTGAAGGCGGTGGACCTGGGGCTGGGCTCCCTCTGGATCCGGGATGTGGTGTATACCGCCGGGGAGATCAAGGCCCTTGTGGGCCGCCCGGAGCTGCATCTGGTGTGCGCCTTCGCCCTGGGCTATGCCGCGGAGGACCCCGCCCCCCGGCCCAGAAAGGCTCTGGAGGAGCTGCTGCTGGCCCCGGAGCAGGAGCAGTAAAGAAACACGGCGCGCGGCGCCGTGAGGAGGAATGAACATGTATCCCCTGTTATGTCTGTTCACCGGCGTGCTCATCGCCGTTATGGTCACGGTCAACGGGCAGCTCAGCCTGGTCTACGGCGTATTCGCCGCCACCGTGATCATCCATATCGTGGGCACGATCGCGTCCTTTTTGGCCTGCAAGGTGTCAAAGACCCCCATCCGCGCCAAGGAAAAGCTGCCCCTGTGGATGTATATGGGGGGCGCCATCGGGGTATGCAACACCCTGTCCAACGCCCAGGCCTACGGCAAGATCAGCATGACCAGCATCGTGGCCCTTGGGCTGCTGGGGCAGACTCTCACCTCGCTGGTCATCGACAATTTCGGCCTGATGGGCATGCCGAAGCACCCGGTGCGCAAAGGGGCACTGGCGGGGCTGCTGTTGTCTCTGGCGGGGATCTTTGTGATGATGGACTCCTCGGTGGGGTCGGCGGTCTCCGCAGTGTTCGTGGCCTTTGGCGGCGGCATCACCATCGTCCTGTCCCGCACGGTGAATGCCCGGCTGGCCCAGCACGTGGGGCCCCTGGCCGGCTCCTTCATCAACCACATCGTTGGCCTGCCCATCACCGTGGTCATCTGCATGATGCTGGCCCCGGGGGCGCTGCGCGCGGTGATCCCCAACTTCTCCCCCGTGCCCTGGATCTATGTGGGTGGTATGATGGGGGTCTGCTCGGTGATGCTGTTCAATGTCACCGTGCCCCGTGTGCCCGCGTTCCAGCTGACCTTGCTGGGGTTTGTGGGGCAGGTATTCATGTCCATCGCTCTGGATCTGCTCATGGACAACAGCTACGCCCAAGTGACCTTCATCGGCGGCCTGCTGGTGGCCGCCGGCGTGGCCCTGAACATGGTGCTGGAATATATGATCGACAAAAAAACCGCAAACAGGGCATGAACGCTGATAAAAAACCTCCGTCCGCACATATGTCGGACGGAGGTTTTTACATCTGCATGGACTTTTGCGGGCCCCGGGAGCTGGGCGCCAAAGCCAGCGCCCCCGGCCATTGGCCGGGGGCGCTGAAAGACGCAGAAGGACTTACCGCAGGTTGAAGAACGCAGACTTACCGG
>CAKUHX010000205.1 GCA_934659475.1 uncultured Oscillospiraceae bacterium | reverse complement strand
TATAAGCTGACCGGGGATGTGACCACCGTGGCCGTGGGCGCCGTGGTCATCGCCCGTGACGACGTGTCCGATGCCGACGTGTACAACTTCCTGTACGGCATCTTCGAGAATCTGGACGCCATCACCGCTGCTCACGCCAAGGGCGCTGAGCTGAGCCTGGAGTTCGCGTCCTCCTACGGCGCTGTGCCCTATCATCCCGGCGCTGTGGCTTACTTCGCCGACAAGGGCATCACCGTGACCGGCAAGTAAGAAAACGAACTGAGCCTATCTTTTGGGACGCTGCGGCGGGCTTGTCCCGCCGCAGCGTCCCCGCTAAGGTGCTTTGCGGAGCAGACAGGTGTCCGTCCCGAGGGGGCGGACAGCCCTCTGTTCCGTGGGGTGTCTGCACCCCCGGAGTGGGGTCGGGAGAATGGAGAAAGGAGACATCTGAATGGATCCCAATGAAAACAAACAGGACCTGAAGATGGAAGCACAGGTCGACGTCGGCACTGCCGCCGACGTGGAAGAGGTCATGAAAAAGTATGACCGGGAGTCCAACACCCGCGTTTGGGAGGGCGTTCCCAAGCAGATCGTCCGTTGGCTGTCGGTGGCGTTTTCCGTATTCAGCATCTGGGTCACCCTGAGGAGCACCGCCATGCCGGAGATCCGGCTGAACATGTTCCTGGGCATGATCCTGATCCTGGGCTATCTGCACTACCCCATCCGCAAGGGCCATGTGAAGCCCAACAGCCTGCCCTGGTACGACATCATCATCATGGTGGCGGGCTCCGCCCCCTTCTTCTACTTTGCGTACCACGCCCACGACATCATCCAGCTGGCCACCCGGGTGACTAAGGACCCCAAGATGGTGGTCATGGCCATTGTGGCTATCCTGGCCATGATGGAACTGTGCCGCCGCTGCGTGGGCATCCCCATCCTGTGTGTGGTGGGCGTGCTGATGGTGTACACCTTCTCCAATGTGCGCTTCGGCAAGGTCATTTATGACCTGTTCTACACCACCACCGGCCTGATGAACACCCCCATCAACGTGTGCGCCAAGTACATCGTGGTGTTCATCATCTTCGGCGCGTTCCTGGAGCGCACCGGTATCTCCGCCTTCTTTATCGACCTGGCCAACAGCCTGTGCGGCGCCTCCGCCGGCGGCCCCGCCAAGGTGGCCGTGATCTCCTCCGCCCTGTGCGGCATGGTGTCCGGCTCCTCTGTGGGCAACACCGTGACCACCGGCTCCGTCACCATCCCCATGATGAAAAAGTGCGGCTATAAGCCTGAGTTCGCCGGCGCTGTCGAGGCCGCTGCCTCCACCGGCGGTCAGATCATGCCCCCCATTATGGGTGCTGCCGCCTTCCTGATGGCCGAGTACATGGGCGTGCCTTACGGCACCGTGGCCCTGAAGGCCATTCTGCCCGCCGTGCTGTACTTCACCGGCATTTACGTGGCCGTGCATCTGGAGGCCCAGAAGCTGGGCCTGAAGGGCATCCCCAAGGAGGAGCTGCCCAAGATGCGCCAGCTGCTGCCCAAGATCTACCTGCTGCTGCCCCTGGTCGTGCTGGTGGTCATGGTGTCCACCAACATGTACACCATGCAGTTCTCCGCCGCCGTGGCCATTTTCATCGCCATCGGCGTGGGCATCATCAATAAGGACGACCGCATCACCCCCACCAAGATCGTGGACGCCCTGGAAGCCGGCGGCAAGGGCACTGTCACCGTGGCCGTGGCCTGCGCCATGGCCGGCCTGGTGGCCGGCTGCATCACCGCCACCGGTCTGGCCTCCAAGCTGATCACCGTGATCGTCAACGTCTCCGGCGGCCACAAGATGATCGCTCTGGTGCTGACCATGCTGTGCTGCATCGTGCTGGGCATGGGCGTGCCTACCACCGCCAACTACTGCATCATGGCCGCCACCTGCGCCCCCATCCTGATCTCCCCCGAGATCGGCATCAACCTGGTGTGCGCCCACTTCTTCGTGTTCTACTTCGGCATCGTGGCTGACATCACTCCCCCCGTGGCTCTGGCCGCTTACGCCGGCTCCGCCATCGCCAAGGCTCCACCTATGAAGACGGCACTGAACGCAACGAGGTTGGCCATCTCCGCATTTATCGTGCCCTATATTCTGGCCATGAACCCCGCCATGGTGTTTATCGACACCAATGCCATTGAGGTGGCTCAGGTCTGCGTCACCTCTCTGCTGGGCATCTTCGGCATCGCCGCGGCTCTGAACGGGTTCCTGTACAAGAAGCTCAACCCCCTGTTCCGCGCTCTGCTGATCGCGGGCGGCCTGTGCTCCATGTACCCCGGCCTGATTTCTGACGCCGTTGGCATCGTGCTGGTGGTGGGCATCGCCGTTCTGCAGAAGACCACGGCTAAGAAGGAAGCTGCCGCCGCCTGAAAGA
>CAKUHX010000204.1 GCA_934659475.1 uncultured Oscillospiraceae bacterium | reverse complement strand
CTTCCGAAAAAGCCGCTGATCCATACGCCCATCTGGTCGGTCGCGCCGTCCACGCTTTGCTCATAGTGGTCGTAAAACGATCCGAAATGCTTGCGCAGCTCGCGCGTGATGACATATTCCTCCAGCTCCTGCCGACGGTTTTCGTCGTCCGTCTGCATGACCTTAATCACGCCGTTGATTTGCCTGTCGATGTCCTTTTGAAACATGTCGTAAATCTTCATTTGCATGTCATCCTTTCACGATGTTAAATGCGCGGTAATAATTGTCGTCCTCAAATTCGCCGAACAGCGTCAGGCTCTGTCCCGAATATTCGCCCGGATACAGCAGCACCACCGGCACGTCGTCGAACACATGCTGCAAATTGTTGAGCACGTTGTGGCTGCGCATGTAGGGATAGACCCGCCCCACGCCGCCGATGATGACCACGTCGCCCGCCCGATGCGGTTCGTATTTCATTTTGTCCACGTAGGCCTGCGGCGGCGCGATGCGCTGAATCTGCTGGCGCATAAATTCCTGACCGCGCTGCTTTTCCATCTGCCCGATCCGGTCAAGAATCCGCCGTTCCCTGCAAATATCCAACAGAATCTCATATAAATCGTAAATAATCACACGGCATTTATCCTGTTCGCCCGCATATTCCGCGCGGATCTCGCGCACAAACGCGCGAACCGCCATCTCTTCCTCCGGTGGATAGGCAAAAATATACAGTCCAACCTCGTTGGATAGCCCTTTGTTTTGCAAAAAGCCTTCGTCGCCAAACATTGCCCGCAGCGCGTCCAGCCTCGTTCCGATTTCACTCATGCGCGCCTCCGTCAATCCAAAATATTGAACGCGGGCAGAAACGCGCGAAGGCCGTTCTCCCGCAGCTCGTTTTCCATTTCCATTGGCAGCAGAACGGGATTCAGTTTTTCCGTGCGCATGTCATCCAGATACCCCGTCTCCGTCAGGCACCGATGCAGCACGCCGCGGATGCGCTTCACCGTCTGCTCGCTCCATCCCGCAACGTTCTCATCCTGCTCGGCCAACCGCATCAAAAACAGATTCATGTCCTTCCGGGTCAGCGAATAATCCAGCGTGCGGTATTTCTCCCCCACCACGCCGACCATGAATTCCGCCACCAGCCTGTTTTGCAGCATCAGCGCAATCAGCGCCGCCAGCCTTCCATCCGCCGCCAGCCCTTCCGCCAAGGCTTCCATCATGCGCGGCATGCCTTTGATTTGCGCCACGCGCTTCAGGCATGCGCGGCATTTGCTTTTGATTTCCCGCTGCGTCGGGTATTGAAACAGGTTATCGTCGTAAACCCTGCTCAGGATTTCCTCTTCCGTCATGCCCTGGATCGTCATCTGCGCCACCTTGCGCATTTCCAAAAACATAAATTGTTCCCGCGTCAAGGCGCCGTCATATATCCCGCTCATGCGTCCCTCCGTTATCAAAATGTGTACTTTTTGAAAGCAAAAAAAGGACGCAAAAAGCATCCTTCTTCCATATGGAAATCATTTTGAAATCATTGAAAAATATGAATTGGCAGTCTATAATGAACATGGGTAAATATAGCTTTCAAAAAGTACGCCTTATGAAACGGTTTCATTGCATTTCCGCACGGCCTTTGCCTTCCGATAAAACGTCGAAACGCTCATCCGGCAAAGTTTCGCCGCCTGCTGCAATGAAATCCGTTTTTCATTCCACGCCTCGGCTGCGTTTTCAAAATTCTCCGGCAATAAAAGGAGTGGCCGCCCAAAACGAACGCCGCGTTCCTTGGCTGCCACGATGCCCTCCGCCTGCCTTTTTCGGATGCTGTTTCGTTCGCTTTCCGCCACAAACGATAGAATTTGCAGCACCAGATCCGCGATAAACGTGCCCAGCAGGTTCTTTTCCCGTCTCGTGTCCAGCAGTTCCATGTCCAGCACGCAGATATCCGCGCCGATTTCCTTGGTCAGTACGCGCCATTGACGCTGTACCTCTTCATAATTGCGCCCAAGCCGGTCGATGCTGACGATATACAGCAGATCGCCGCGTCTTATCTTCTTGAGCATTGCCTGATAAGCCGGCCTTTCAAAATTCTTACCGGATTGCTTATCCACAAAGATATTCTTAGGCGCAACGCCCATCTCCCGCATCGCGATTCGCTGCCTGTCCTCGTTTTGATCCATGCTCGATACACGAATGTAACCAAATATCCGATTTGCCATTTTCTGTTCCGCCTTTCTTTATTGTGCATATACGCTATGGGCATTGTAGCGGAACAAAAGAAGAAACGGTAGGTCATTTTTCTTTTCAATACCGCATTTCATCCATAACAAGAAGCCTCTACTCCATTCACTTCGGAAACCTTTTACCTGCAAGCAATGCACAACGATACCATTTTGTGCATTCCCATACCGGAACGTCAGTAATTCGGGAAACATCTCCATTCAGA
>CAKUHX010000203.1 GCA_934659475.1 uncultured Oscillospiraceae bacterium | reverse complement strand
GTCTGAATGCCAGTCCCCGGGAGATCACCTTCTCCTCTGGCGGCAGCGAGGCGGACAATCAGGCCCTGCGCACCGCCGCCGCTCTGGGGAAGAAGGCGGGCAAGCACCATATCGTCTCCACCGCCTTTGAGCACCACGCCGTGCTGAACGCCCTGAAGCAGCTGGAGGGGGAGGGCTTCTCCGTCACCCTGCTGCCCGTGGGCAGCGAGGGGCGGGTGACGCCGGAGCAGGTGGCGGCGGCCATCCGGCCGGACACCTGTCTGGTGTCGGTGATGTTCGCCAACAACGAGGTGGGCACCATCCAGCCCATCGGGGAGATCGGGGCGGTGTGCCGCCGCCGGGGGGTGCTGTTCCACACCGACGCTGTGCAGGCGGCGGGCCATCTGCCCATCGACGTGGAACAGCAGAGCATCGACCTGCTGTCCCTGTCCGCCCACAAGTTCCGCGGCCCCCGGGGGGCGGGGGCGCTGTATGCCCGCCGGGGAATCCACCCGGTGCCCGTGATCTTCGGCGGGCAGCAGGAGCGGGGCGCCCGGGGGGGCACGGAGGACGTGCCCGCCATTGCGGGTCTGGCCGCCGCTGTAGAGGAAATGACCGCTCGTTTGGCGGCCAACCGGGAGAAAACAGAGGAGCTGGGCCGGCGGCTGATAGAGAAGCTGTCCGCCATCCCCCACAGCGCATTGAACGGCGGCCGGGAGGACCGCCTGCCCGGCAGCGTGAATTTTACCTTTGAGGACGCGGAGGGGGAGCCCCTGCTGCTCCTGCTGGACCGGGCGGGGATCTGCGTCTCCGCCGGCAGCGCCTGTGCTTCCGGCTCCCTGGATCCCAGCCATGTGCTGCTGGCTATGGGGGTGCCCCGGCCGCTGGCCCGGTGCTCCCTGCGCCTGACCCTCAACGAGGAGAATACCATGGAAGAGGTGGACTACATCGCTGCCCAGACCGCCGCGGCGGTGGAGCGGCTGCGCAGCCTGTCCCCCAAGTGGAGGGAGAAGGAGAATGGGGGCCGGCCCTTCCTTCTGTAGCGGAAAATTAGGCAGAATTGCAAATTTGTCTTGTAAAATTTCGGCGAATAAGGTATCCTTTCTTTATACGAATGCTTCGGGTGGTGCGCCCAATGGGACGGGTGGCCGCCGGCCAAAGAAAGGAGTTCCCCATGGCACAGTTTACCAAACGAGCGATCATGGAATGTTTTATCCGGATGCTCAACGAAATGCCCCTGGATAAGATCTCCGTGGTGGATATTGCGGAGCGCTGCGGCATCAACCGAAACACCTTTTATTATTACTACTGCGATATTTACGCTCTGGTAAAAGAACTGTTCACCCTGGAGGCCCAGCGTATCGCAGAGAAGAACCTGACCTGCGACACCTGGCAGGAGGTCTGCCTTGAGACCATGGAGTTCGTGCGGGAGAACCGCCGGGCGGTGTATCACCTCTTCCACTCCAACCACCGGGATCTGCTGGAGGAGTATCTGTACGATGTGACCCACCTGGAGATGGTGAACTTTGTCCGCCGCACCGCCCAGGATCTGCCCGTGAAGGACGAGGATGTGGAGTCCTTGGCCATGTTCTACACCTCCGCCCTGGTGGGCCTGTCCACCCACTGGCTGCTCAGCGGCATGAAGAAGGGGGACATGGAGACTGCGCTGGGCAGCATCAGCCCCCTGATCGCCGGTAACCTGCGCCTTTCTCTGGAGCGCAGCTGCCAGCAGGGGACGCAGGGAGAAAAACCAGACAAAAACGTCTGAAAGTCTAAAATTCAAACGTATCCCGTGCGCTGCACAAAAATTGTGCGGCGCACTTTTTTTGTCCGTGGAAATTTCTGACGCGAGTCCATATGATAGGTAGCAGTCGAGGAAAGAGACTGCTAACGGGGGCGAACGGGCCCCGGCCCGGCGGAGCGCCGGGAAAGTCGAGACAAGACCCGCTTTTTGATGGAAGGAGCTGCGGATCACAATGAAGATCAAGGAGAGCAAAAAGAAGGACCTGGGCCGCCGCTGGCTCAGCGCAGGACTTGCCGCGGTGCTGGCCGCCGCGTGCGCCCTGCCCTGCGGCGCGGTGGAGGCCATCGGCGACGGCGTGACCCCCCTGTATGACGAGGCCTATTACGCCATGACCGACTACTACGGAAACCTGACCGACGGCAGCGTGGTGAAGAGCTACATCACCAACGGCGTGACCACCATCACCGACTACGGCCAGTACGACCAAGTGAACAACCTCACCGACGGCACCGCCCCCACCACGGCGGACGGCAAGACGGTGTTCCAGTTCACCGATGCACCCAGCCATTTTTACTTTGAGGGCAAGACCGCAAAGCCCTTTGAGCAGCTGCCCTGGACCCTGTCCGTCCACTAGACCCTGAACGGTCTGCCCGCAAAGGCGGAGGACCTGGCTGGGGCCAAGGGCGTGGTGGAGATCAACGTGGACGCCA
>CAKUHX010000202.1 GCA_934659475.1 uncultured Oscillospiraceae bacterium | reverse complement strand
GTTCCGGGTGTTGTGGGTTCGAGTCCCATTACCCACCCCACATGAAAAGGCGGAAGGGCCGGAGCTTCGGCTCCGGCCCTCGTCCGTTCCCTTGCGTCATATAGGGGTGTAGCCAAGCGGTAAGGCAAGGGACTTTGACTCCCTCACTCGCTGGTTCGAGTCCAGCCATCCCTGCCATCCGGCGGGTTCGGCTGTCCGGGCCCGCCGGAAGCCCCTAAGATCATATACGTTTGACCCAGTAGCTCAGTTGGCAGAGCACCTGCCTTTTAAGCAGGGTGTCCGGAGTTCGAGCCTCCGCTGGGTCACCACTGAAAGTCCTGAACCCCAAGGGGTTCAGGACTTTTCTTTTTCTTTTATATCCTCATCTGTTAGCAACCTGTTAGCAACATCGATGCTTTGTATGGCGGCCACCAATTCCTCCACATTGGAGTGAATATATGTGTCCGCCGTCGTCTGATAGCTTGCATGGCCCAGCACCTTCTGCAAATACTCCGCCTTTACGCCCGCCTTCATGGCGATGCTGGCGAAGGTATGGCGGGTGCTATGAGGAGTTTTTCTTGAAATTTTGAGCCTTTCTAAGGTTTTGTAGTAGTCCCTGTTCCTGAAATTACGAGGGTCACGCTGCCCCGTATACCCGGACAGCAGCAGGTCACCTGTGGCGAGCTGGGCGAAGTGTTCAAAGTGCGGCATACCTGGCGTCATGATCGGGATCACGCGGTTCCGGCCCACTTTTGTCTTTTCACCGCCGATGACATAGGTTTTATGGTAGTCCTTCAGGGGGAGCGAGAACAGCTCCCCGATGCGCATGCCGGTATAGATCAGCATGAGGATGATGCGGGCGGCGTCGCTGCTGTGCGATGTGGGCAGCCTGGCGGCCGGAGCCTGGCGGGGAATCATTCTGGCGGCGTGTTCCGCCGTGACCTTTACGGTGTATCTGCTGTGGACGCAGCAGATCAAGGATGACGAGTTGGATTCCATCGTGCAGGTAGCCCTGACCAGCCTGTTCAATTTCCTGGTCATGCTGGCCTACAACACAGCCGCCCACAAGCTGATGCTGCGTATGTCCCCCCGGGCGCTGACCCTGTTTGTGATCAGCGGCATCATCGCCATCTTCGCCCTGTTGGCCCTGACCCTGGCCGTCGAGTATGCTGGGGCGGTGCTCACCTCGATCCTGGGCACGCTGGAGCCCATCGTGTGCACTGTGGGCGGGGCGCTGGTGCTTCGTGAGCGCATCACTCCACGCACGGTATGCGGAATTCTGCTGGTTGTGGCCGCGGTGATCGTGGCCACCCTGGCCGGACAGAAAAATGAGGAGCCTGCCCCCGCGGCGAAGGGGCAGTTATCCGGACGAAACGCAAAACGCCCCCGGGAATGAAACATTCCCGGGGGCGTTTTTGTTCAGATGAGATTTTTCTCCGTCTCCGGATCAAACAGATGGATGAGCTTGGGGTCGAAGGAGAAGCTGACCTGGGTGTGACGGGGGTAGGCGTTGGCGTCGATGTTGGCGGTGGGCACCACGGCCACTACGTCGTCGCCCTGGGCGTTCAGATGCAGATGCAGCTCGCTGCCCATCAGCTCGGACACGTCGATCTCCGCGGGGATGCCCTCGCCGCCGACAGAGACATGGACCGGGCGCACGCCGACGGTCACCGTGCGGCTGTCTGCCCCGGCGGCCTTCAGGGCCTCGTTTTGCTGGGGAGTCAGGGCGGCGGTGTGACCCATGATCTCCACCGCGTAGCTGTCTCCCTGGCGGATCAGCTTGCTGTTGGGGAAGAAGTTCATCTGGGGGGTGCCGATAAAGCCGGCCACGAACAGGTTGGCGGGGTGATTGAACACCTCCTGGGGGGTGCCGATCTGCTGGATAAAGCCGTCTTTCATGATGACGATGCGGTCACCCAGGGTCATGGCCTCCACCTGGTCGTGGGTGACGTAGATGAAGGTGGTGTCGATCTTCTCCCGCAGCTTGATGATCTCGGCCCGCATCTGGTTGCGCAGCTTGGCGTCCAGGTTGGACAGGGGCTCGTCCATCAGAAAGACCTTGGGGCTGCGGACGATGGCCCGGCCAATGGCCACCCGCTGCCGCTGGCCGCCGGACAGGGCCTTGGGCTTGCGGTCCAGATACTGGGTGATGTCCAGGATCTCGGCGGCGGCCCGCACCTTCTTGTCGATCTCGTCCTTGGGCAGCTTTTTCAGCTTCAGGGAGAAGGCCATGTTTTCATATACGGTCATGTGGGGGTACAGGGCATAGTTCTGGAAGACCATGGCGATGTCCCGGTCCTTGGGGGCCACGTCGTTCATCAGCTGGCCGTCGATATACAGCTCGCCGCCGCTGATCTCCTCCAGTCCGGCCACCATGCGCAGGGTGGTGGACTTGCCGCAGCCGGAGGGGCCCACCAGAACGATGAACTCCCGGTCCGCGATGTCCAGATTGAAGTCGCTGACCGCCAGCACGCCCTCTTCTGTCACCTTCAGGCTGGGGCCGCCGGACTCGCC
>CAKUHX010000201.1 GCA_934659475.1 uncultured Oscillospiraceae bacterium | reverse complement strand
GCCGTGGCCGATCCCCCGGTGATGATCCTGGACGAGGCCACCTCTTCCATCGACACCCGCACCGAGGCCCTGATCCAAAAGGGCATGGACGCCCTGATGGAGGGCCGCACCGTGTTCGTCATCGCCCACCGCCTGTCTACCGTGCGCAACTCCGACTGCATCGTGGTCATCGAGCAGGGCCGCATCCAGGAAAAGGGCAGCCATCAGGAGCTGCTGGAGCAGAAGGGCCGGTACTATCAGCTGTACACCGGCCAGTTCCAGCTGACCTGACCGCGCCTTCCTTCCCCAATAGCGAATGTTCCCCGGGCAGATGCCCGGGGAACATTTTTTCCTTGTCCGTCCCCTTACTGCCCCTGCGTTGTGCGGGAGCATAAAAGCAGAGGAGGCACGAATTTTTTGCGCTGAGCTTCTTTACACGGCGGGGGAAGTCTCGTATAATGTAGTTCCGCCCTCTCCTTCGACCAAAATCGATAACAGGAGTGATTTGAATGTCTGCTCAGCTTCAAGCCTCCTCCGCCGGTGTTCCCGCTGATAACTCCCCACACACCGCCGCCGTGCTCAGCGTGGCTGCCGGGAATGTGATCTGGGGCTTCACCTTCCTGTTCACCCGCGTCGCCCTCCGGGTGGCTGACCCGGCGGTGATGCTGTCCGTCCGCTTTGTGCTCGCCTTCCTGTTGATGAATGTGCTGCTTCTGGCGGGAAAGGGCACGGTGACCTACCGGGGGAAGGATCCCCGGGGCCTGATCGCTCTGGCGATCACGGAGCTGGTGTATTTTTACTTTGAGAGTTACGGCGTGCTGTACACCAATGCCACCTTCTCCGGCGTGGTGCTGGCGGTATCCCCCATCGTGGCTATCGTGCTGGCCATCTTCCTCCTGCGGGAGTACCCGACCCGGCGGCAGGCCATGTTCTGCGTCCTGCCGGTAGCGGGGGTGATGCTCATGGTGTCCGCGGGGAAGTCCCTGGGGGTCATCACCCCCATCGGGGCCTTCTTTCTGCTGGGCTCCTGCCTGACCTCCGGCGCCTATAAGACGGCCAACCGCAAAGCGTCGGAGCAGTTCTCCTCCTTCGAGCGCACCTATACTATGATGGGGGTCTCTGCGGTGGTGTTCACCGTCTCCGCCCTGTTTTCCACCCGCTGCGAGCTCCAGAAGTGGACCGCCCCGCTGACAGACCCCGCTACTCTGGCCTGCCTTCTGGCCCTGGCCTGCCTCGGCTCTGTCACGGCCAACATCCTGGTCAACTACGCGGCTGGTATCCTGCCGGTGGTCAAGGTATCCACCTTCGGCGCCCTGTCCACCCTGGTCACTATGGTGGCCGGTGTCCTGCTGCTGCACGAGCCCATGTCCCTCATGGGCGCCGTAGGGGCGGTGCTGATCCTTGTGGGCATCTGGCAGGTGACAAGGCCCTGCTGACCGAAACAAACCGCAGCGCCCCCAGAGTAAAGCTCCGGGGGCGCTGCTGTTGTTGTTATGAAGTCATCCGAACAGGGTCAGCACATTCAAAAATCCGGTGATGATCAGGCCGTTGATAAAATCAATAAACAGGGAGCCCACCAGGGGGACGATGAAGTAGGCCTGAGGAGCGGGGCCGTACTGCCGGGTCAGGGCCTGCATATTGGCCATGGCGTTTGGGGTGGCCCCCATGCCGAAGCCGCAGAAGGCGGAGGTCATCACTGCGGCCTCATAATCCCGGCCCATGAGCCGGAACACCACGAAGCGGGCGAAGAAGAACATCAGCGCCGTCTGGGCCGCCAGCATCAGGGCCAGGGGCCCGGCCAGCGCCGCCAGCTGCCACAGCTTCAGGGTCATCAGGGCGATGGACAGGAAGATCGACAGGGATACGCCGCCCCAGATCTCCAGCGCGCCGGCAGGCAGCACCACGTGCCGCCCGTCGCACACGTTGCGGATCACCGCCGCCGTGAGCATGGCCCCGATATAGCTGGGAAAGGTAAAGTGCAGCCCGCCGAAGGACAGGCTGTTCAGGGCGTCGGTCAGCAGGGTGCCCAGCCCCGCCGCCGCCAGAAGCAGGGCGGCGGCGTTGGTGAAGGACCCGGCGTCCAACCGGTGGGCGGCGGTCCGCTCTCCCTCGCTCTCCCCCTCCACCTCCATCAGTTCGTCCTCCGACTCGTCGGACCTCAGCCCGTACCGGCTGATCAGGGCCCGGGCGGTGGGCCCGCCCATCAGAGAGCCGGCCACCAGTCCATAGGTGGCTGCGGCGATGGCCAGCACGTTGGCCCCCTCAAGGCCCATCTCCCGCTCCAGCAGGGGGCCGTAGGAGCCGGCAGTGCCGTGGCCCCCCACCATGGGGATAGACCCGGTACACAGGCCCAGGCGCATGTCCCAGCCCACTGCCCGGGCCAGCACCGCGCCAAGAAGGTTTTGCAGGCACACCACCGCCACTGCGGCCAGCAGGAAGAGGAACACCTTTTTCCCGCCCCGCTTCAAAAGCCGGAAGCAGGCGGTATAGCCCACACCGGTGAAGAACAGGGTC
>CAKUHX010000200.1 GCA_934659475.1 uncultured Oscillospiraceae bacterium | reverse complement strand
CGAAGCGCCGCCGGGCAACCGCCGGGCGGCGCTTCGTGTCATAGAGGGGGGAAGAAATGGAAGGAAAGAAATTTAAGATCAGCTCTTCTGGGGGCTGACCACCCGGCCTACGGAGCCCGCCAGTTGGGGCAGCAGCACGGAGAATACCGCGGCCTTGCCCACGCAGATGGCCAGCCGCAGGGCCAGGGGAGCCAGAATGAAGCCGGGATAGTAGTAGCCGTAGATCTTGCTGTCGATGTACAGGGTCACGGTGTTCAGCAGGGTGATCAGCAGCTCCCCGCTGACGATGAAAACGGTGGACTCCCAGCGGCTGGGGTGGAAGTCCCGCCGGGAAGAGCCCAGACCCACCACCAGTCCGCACAGGACATAGGGCAGGATCCACAGGGGGGTGGTGACGGACACGCCGTACCGCACCAGCTGATACAGCAGGGTGCCCACGCCGCCGATGGCCATGCCGTCGATGGGTCCCAGCAGCAGCGCCCCCAACAGGATGGGAACGCTCTCGAAGGCGATCTTCAGGTTGCCGAAGTCCAGGGACAGGTAGCCCAGTACGGCGCACATGGCGGCCAGCATGCTGTCCATGGCCAGTTTTTTGGTCTTGCTGTTGAACATGATAAGTTCCTCCTTTCGTTGCCACGAGAAAAGGACGTACCATGCCCTTGGGTGGCAGCGGATGCGAAGCAGCACCGCGGCAAAACTGCCTTCGTCCGGCGGCGACCTCCCATCCGCCGGCACTTGACGCGCTGCTTCTACTCTGTTAGCTTCAGTCCCGCGGCTGCCGGGGAGGCAGCCTTAAAGGGCCGGGACAGACCCAATAGGAGCGATCACTCCGGCTGATGCTCCAGCCGGCGCATAGCGGCCTCCACCACATGGCCGACGAGGACGGTGGAGGTGACGGCGCCCACGCCGCCGGGAACGGGGGTGATGGCCTGCACGATGGGCTCCACATTCTCAAAGTCCACGTCGCCGTGGAGCTTGCCGTCCTTGCCCAGGGTGACGCCCACGTCGATGATCACCTGGCCGGGGCGGACGTAGTCCTTGGTGACCAGGCCGGGACAGCCGGCGGCGGAGATGATGATGTCCGCCTCGCGGCACAGGTCCTGAGTGTCCTCCTTGTGGGAGAGGATGTGACAGACGGAGACGGTGGCCTCCTGCCCCATCATCAGCAGGGCGGTGGGCAGACCCACTGTGGCGCTCTTGCCGATGACCGTGATGCGCTTGCCCTGAAGGGGGATATCATAGTGCTTCAGGATGGCCAGACTGGCAGAGGCGGTGCAGGGGGCGAAGCCGGACTCGTTCTGAATGAGCAGAGAGCCGATGGAGGAGGACGTCATGGCGTCCACATCCTTGGCGGGATCCAGGGTGGCGGCTACCCGCTGGGTGTCCAGATGGGCGGGCAGGGGGCGGAACATGAGGCAGCCGTGGATGGAGTCATCCTCGTTGATCTGCTGGAGGGTGGCGATGAGCTCGTCCTCGGTGACGGTCTCGGGCAGCAGGAAACGTCTGACCTCCACGCCTAGGGAGTCCGCGCGCTTCATCGCGCCCCGCTCATAGGACAGGTCGTTGGCTTTCTCGCCCACGCGGACGATGCCGAACACCGGGGTGATGCCCGCCTGCTTCAGTTGGGCGCACTGCTCGCCCAGGCGCTGCAGCATGGCCTCGGCCACCGGTGCGCCTTTTAATAACAACGCCATTTTGCGTTCTTCCTTTCGTCTATATGGAGTCGCAGTTCGGCTCCGCCGCCGCGCCCGGGCCCCATCGGGGCGGGAAAGGGCGGGGGACCGAGGTCAGGCGAAGAAGCTGTCCTTCACCTGCTGGAATATGCCGTCGGCCAGGGGGCAGTATTTGTCCAGCATGGACAGACACTGGTCGTTCATCTCCTGGGCCAGCTGGCGGTCCTTCAAGGTCTTGGTGTTGATGAACACGTTGAGGGAGGCGGCCTGAAGGGCCCCCTTCACCAGAATGGCGGCGCAGCCCGCGTCGGACACGGCCAGCCGGCTGCCCTTCTCCGCCATCACGGCGATCACGTCCAGACTGTCGCAGCACAGCTCCATGATACGGATAGGAGCGGAGCAGGCCACGATGGTGGCGGACTTCATCACCGCGTCCCGGCCGGGATCGTCCTTGGGGATGGAGTAGGCCTTGGCCAGAGGGAGAAAGCCCTGGGCGTCGGCGGGCACCTGGTCCAGAAGCTCGGTCTGGAGTGCGTCGCACCGGGCCATCAGGCCGCGGATCTGCTCCTCCACATCGGCATACTTCTTTTTGCCCACGGTGAGCGCACCCACCATGTTGGCAAGGGCGGTGCCCACGGCGGCCACCAGTGCGGAGGCTCCGCCGCCGCCGGGGGCCGGCGCGTCAGAGGCGAGTACGGCAACAAAATCCCGACAGGATCGCAAGGTGTCGTCCATAAAGTCTCCTTTCTTTTTGACCACGGGTCCTCTTGTATCTTCCTGTCCCCGGCGGCGGTCCGCCGCCGGGGGTTTTTCTCAGAACAGGCCGGTGATCCTTCCGTGCTCGTCCACGT
>CAKUHX010000199.1 GCA_934659475.1 uncultured Oscillospiraceae bacterium | reverse complement strand
TCCACCTATATCATCACGCCCTATAACGTAGATCTGCTGGGCGACCTGATCGACGAGCTGGAGAACAACGGGCTGTACTTCTGAAATGGCCGCCGGGGCCCCATCGCGGATGGGGCGGCGCGGTAAGCGCCGTAAATTCGAGGGGCGCTGCCCCGAGAATTTCCGCAGGGCGAATTCACTTCGCCCGAGGATTTAAAATACAGGGGTCCCCGCAGGATGCGCAGCATCATGGGGGGCGGCCATTTCCACCTATATCATCACGCCCTATAACGTAGATCTGCTGGGCGACCTGATCGACGAGCTGGAGAACAACGGGCTGTATTTCTGAGCGGAACGCCGGGCGGCCTCGCTCCACAAGTCGGCAAGGGCAGAGCCCCTGCCCTACGGGCCATTCTATCCATTGTGTGTAGGGCGCGACGACCCGGCGCGCCGCAAAACGTCGGGCGGCCAAAGGCCGCCCCTGCGGCGCGTACCATTCATGGTTCCTCGTAGGGGCCGATGTCCCCATCGGCCCGCCTGTCCGCCGCCCCCTCATCCGGCCCTGCGGGCCGCCTTCCCCCTTGGGGCGGAAGGCATTTCCCACCCCTCATACTCAAACCGAAGGAGGTTTTTTCTATGCTCACTCCCCAGGAGGTATCCGAACGCGTATTCCCGAAGGCTTCCTTCGGCGGCTATAACATGGCCCAGGTGGACGAGTTCCTGGATCTGCTGACCGAGGACTACTCCACCCTTTACAGCGAAAACGCCGTGCTGAAAAGCAAGATGAAGGTGCTGGTGGACAAGGTGGAGGAGTACCGCTCCACAGAAAATGCCATGCGTAAGGCCCTGATGACCGCCCAGCGCATGGCCGACGACACGGTGAAGGAGGCCGAGCAGCGCCGGGACGAGATCATCCGTCAGGCCCAGCAGCAGCGGGATGAGCTGCTGGCCCACGCGGAGGAGAACGCCCGGGCTCAGGCCCAGGAGCTGGGCCGCCAGGTCGAGGCGGAGGAGTTCCGCCTTGCTCAGGCCAAAAAGGCCACTGCCGACTATGTGCGGCAGCTGCGCCGGCTCCACGACGATGCCGTGGCCTATCTGGACGGGCTGGACCAGCTGGCCCCCCCTCAGGCCCAGCCGGAGGAGCCCGCCGCCGCCGCGCCCGCCGACCCGGTGGACGAGACGGTCTCTGACATCGACGAGAGCGTGCAGCGGCTGCTGGCCCGGGCCATGGACGATGTGGCCGCCGAGAAGGCCCGCGGCGAAGCCCCCGACGGCGGAGACGATCAGGAGGACACCATCCCCCTGCCCGACGTGACCGCCGCCCAGCCGGCGCAGGACGGGGATGAGGACGACGCCCCCGTCTCCCGCATCGACTTCGGCAGCTTGCAGTTCGGGCGGGACTACGAGATCAAGTGACGAGACGATACGCAAAGGTTCCCCGGCAGGAATGCCGGGGAACCTTTGATCTTCCGCCGTAAAATTTCCGAAAAATATTTCCCCGCCGCCTTTTTCGACCGATCTCGCGCTTTTGAGTTGGTAAAATATGGTTGTCCCATTCAAAGACCGGCGCCCGCCGGAGGGCGGCCGCGCCGACTTGTCAGGAGGTGCGCCATGTCTGCCTTATTCAAACGCGGCCCGCTGGACGCCAGCCGGGTGATGTTCCTGCCCGTGGACGCCATTGCGCCCAACCCCTACCAGCCCCGGCAGACCTTTGCCCGGGAGGAGCTGGACGAGCTGGCCCAGTCCATCCGCGCTCTGGGGGTCCTCCAGCCCCTGACCGTGCGGAAGGGAGAGGGCGGCTGGGAGCTGGTGGCCGGCGAGCGCCGCCTGCGGGCCGCCCGGCTGGCGGGACTGGACAGGGTGCCCTGCCTGTCCGTCCGGGTGGACGGACAGACCACCTCTCTGCTGGCCCTGGTGGAGAACGTGCAGCGCACCGATCTGGATTTCTGGGAGGAGGCCCTGGCCCTGCGCCGGCTGCTGGACACCTTCCACCTGTCTCAGGAGGAGGCCGCCCGGCGGGTGGGCAAAAGCCAGTCCGCCGTGGCCAACAAGCTGCGGCTGCTGCGGCTGCCGCCGGAGGTGCTCGCCCGCCTGCGGGCGGGGGGCTTTACGGAGCGCCACGCCCGGGCCCTGCTGAAGCTGGAGGGCTCCCCCCTGCTGGAGCAGGCGGTGGACCTTCTGGAGGCGGAGCAGCTCACCGTGGTCCAGACGGAGGCGCTGGTAGAGAGTCTGCTCTCCCCCGCCCCGGACGCCCCGCGGAAAAAGCCCCTGTTCGTGCTGAAGGACGTGCGGCTGTTCCTGAACACCCTGAAGCGGAGCATGGAGCTGATGCGCTCCGCCGGGGTGAACGCCCAGTGCCGCCGGGAGGACCGGGAGGACGCCATTCTTCTGACCATCTCCATTCCCCGGGCCGCGTCCTGAAAAGTCGGCAGAATATAGCGCTATCAACACTGTAGGGGCCGCCCCATGTGGCGGCCCGCCTATTCTATCCACCGCCCCCTCATCCGTCATCGCCTTGCGGCGATGCCACCTTCCCCCTCTGTGGGGGGAAGGCTTTACGCGGGGCTTTACAG
>CAKUHX010000198.1 GCA_934659475.1 uncultured Oscillospiraceae bacterium | reverse complement strand
CATCCATTGGGCCTGGGAGTTTTTGACCTCTCCGGAATGGGTGGGACTGGACCCCAGCCGCCTGTATCCCTCCGTCTTTGCGGGCAATGAGACCACTCCCGCCGATGACGAGGCCTTTCGCATCTGGAACGAGGAGGTCGGCGTCCCCGCCGACCACATCTTCAAGTTCGGCAAGGAGGACAACTTCTGGGAGCACGGCTCCGGCCCCTGCGGCCCCTGCTCCGAGATCTACTACGACCGGGGCGAGAAGTACGGCTGCGGCAAGCCCGGCTGCACCGTGGGCTGTGACTGTGACCGCTATATGGAGGTCTGGAACGTGGTGTTCTCCCAGTTCGACAACGACGGCGAGGGCCACTACACCGAACTGAAGCAAAAGAACATCGATACCGGCATGGGCCTGGAGCGTCTGGCCGTGGTCTGCCAGAACGTGGACTCCCTGTTCGACGTGGACACCGTGATGAACATCACCAACAAGGTCACCGAGATCACCGGGGCCAAGTATGGCCAGAGCCACGCCACCGACGTGTCCCTGCGGGTCATCACCGACCATATCCGCTCCGCCACCTTTATGATCTGCGACGGCGTGCTGCCCAGCAACGAGGGCCGGGGCTATGTGCTGCGCCGTCTGCTGCGCCGGGCCGCCCGCCACGGCAAGCTGCTGGGCGTGAACGAGCCCTTCCTGTACCGGGTGTGCGACACCGTCATCCACGAGAACCAGGGCCACTATCCCGAGCTGAAGGAGCGCCAGGACTATATCACCAAGGTCATCCGGGTGGAGGAGGAGAACTTCGCCAAGACCATCGACGGCGGCCTGAAGATCTTCAACGAGATGCTCGCCGGCCACAAGACCAAGGGGGAGAAGACCTTCTCCGGCGGCGACGCCTTTAAGCTGTACGACACCTATGGCTTCCCCATCGACCTGACCCTGGAGATGGTGGAGGAGCAGGGCATGACCCTGGACGAGGAGGAGTTCCACAAGCAGATGGAGGAGCAGCGCCAGCGGGCCCGCAAGGCCCGTGAGGCCCTGGGCGACCTGGGCTGGGCCGGCGTGGAGTTCGGCAAGGAGGTGCCCGAGACCCAATTCATGGGCTACACCCAGAACACCGTGGAGGGCGCCAAGGTGGTGGCCCTGGTGGTGGAGAACGAGCAGGCCGAGGAATTGATGCCCGGCGTAGACGGCATCGTGGTGCTGGATCAGACCCCCTTCTACGCCGAGATGGGCGGCCAGGTGGCCGACCACGGCACCCTGACTTGCGGCGATATGGTATTCACCGTCACTGACGTGCAGAAGAACAAGGGCGGCAAGTATATGCACTACGGCAAGGTGTCCGGCGGCATCCTGAAGCTGGGCGACACCGTCACCGCCGCCATCGACGTCAAGCGCCGTAAGGCCATCATGCGGGCCCACACCGCCACCCATCTGCTGGATGCGGTGCTGCGGCAGGTGCTGGGCGACCATGTGCACCAGGCCGGCTCTCTGGTGGAGCCCGACCGCCTGCGCTTCGACTTCACCCACTTCTCCGCCCTATCCGCTCAGGAGCTGGGCAAGGTGTCCGCTATGGTGAACGAGGCCGTGCTGGAGGGCTACGACGTAGTCACTGAGGAACTGCCCATCGAGCAGGCAAAGGAAAAGGGCGCTGTGGCCCTCTTTGGCGAAAAGTACGGCGATGTGGTCCGCGTGGTGGATATGGGGCATGGCTTCTCTGTGGAGTTCTGCGGCGGCACCCATCTGGACAACACTGCCAAGGTGGGCGTGTTCCACATCACCAGCGAGTTCTCCGTGGCCTCCGGCGTGCGCCGCATCGAGGCCACAACGGGCCAGGCCTCTCTGGACACTATGGAACGCAACCAGGAGATGCTGTTCCGGGCCGCCGCTGCCCTGAAGGCTAAGCCCGGCGACCTGCGGGAAAAGGCAGAGGCCCTTATGAATGAGCTGAAGCAGCTGCACCAGGCGGTGGAGGCCTTCCGCAGCCGCGAGGCCGCCGGAAGCGCCGAGCGCATCCTGTTCGCCGCCCACGAGGTGGGCGGCCTGAAGGTGGTCACCGCCACTGTGCCCGACGCCGACGCCGGCCGTCTGCGCACCATGGGCGACTTCCTGCGGGACAAGGATCCCAAGGTGGTGGCCGTGCTGGCCGCGGTGAACGAGGGGAAGATCACCTTCCTGGCCGTCTGCGGCAAGGAGGCCGTGAAGGCCGGCATCAAGGCCGGGGACATCATCAAGCAGGTCTCCGCCATCGCCGGCGGCTCCGGCGGCGGCAAGCCCGACTCCGCCATGGGCGGCGGTAAGGACCCCATGATGGTGGATAATGCTCTGGCGATCGTGGACAACGTCGTCTCTATGAAGCTGGGGCTGTAAGCCGAATCAAGATCAAATAGAGAGAAAGGGACAGCCTTGGGCTGTCCCTTTCAGCTTGTCGAAAAAGCCTTTTCGCCAAGCTGAAGAAGATCATGAAACTTTTTCAAAGTTTCATGATCTTGTGATCAAAAACGAAAGACACCCTTCCTGGGTTTCTTTCGTAACTATCTTCCTTCCCGTATCTCTACGTACTGCTGCTTTTTTGACAGTCTC
>CAKUHX010000197.1 GCA_934659475.1 uncultured Oscillospiraceae bacterium | reverse complement strand
ACTGACCTGCAAGGATTAGCTGCGGATGTAGAAGCTTTCTCAGAGTACATTCATAAGGAATCGGAAATACTGGAATCTTTGCAGGAATTGGGTATCCAACCCAATGAGGCGGAGATTCTTGAACAGGCACGGCCTTTAAGAGCAGCCGTACAGATTGCAGCAAGATATATGCCCGACGCAGTTGCGGTAGAGCAGCCCAGGAATCTGTTCAACAAATGGGCTGCGGATACGCATTATGAAGCCGAAACGCTCTTGGCTCACGAAAACCAGCTCTACCGTGTAAAACAGCCAGTCGATTCAATTGCAAGTCAGCCTCCCGGAGCGGAAGGCATGCTTGCAATCTATCGTCCTGTGGACAAGACCCATGCTGGTACGCAGGAGGATCCCATTCCCTACGTCTACGGCATGGATTGCACGAAGGACAAATACTACAGCTATAACGGCAAGGTCTATCTCTGCAAGGCGGATATGCCCGCGTGCGTCTGGCCGCCGGATACGGCAGGGCTTTGGCAGTGGGAGGCGGTCTGATGCACATTCGCGTGAAGATCACCCGCGACGGAAGCAATCAGGTTGAGGTTCTGGAACTGGAAGAATACCTGAAAGGGGTTCTTCCGTCTGAAATCAAAGCCGAAAGCTGCCCGATGTCTGCCCAACAGGCGCAGGCTATCGCGGCCAGAACCTACGCGGTCTATGCAGTTGAGCACAATGCGAAAGAACATTTTGATGTAGATGATACGGCTCGGTATCAGGCGTATAATGCCCGGCCGCGGCATCCGCGAAGCGATCAGGCTGTGGAATCGACCAAAGGGAAGATCCTGGTATTCCGCGGGAAAACGATCAATGCAGTCTATACGGACAGTAACGGCGGGCGCTGTGTATCAGCTCAAAAGCGCTGGGGCAGCGCTATTCCGTATTTGATCGACAAGGTGGATCCTTGGGACAACAGCCCGATGGTTCGAGGTCATGGCGTCGGGCTGTCACAGGTAGGGGCGGCAGAGATGGGACGCGCTGGCAAGAGCTACAGCGCGATCCTTTCTTTTTATTATCCCGGTGCTTCGATCAAGACGATGGATGGAAAGGAAGGTGATTCTATGGCAACCACATTGAGAATGGGCAGCAAAGGCGCTGCAGTACGCAGGTTACAAGCACAGTTGGGACTTCCGATCGACGGGATATTCGGGGAAAAAACGCTTTCTGCACTCAAACTCTTTCAGGCAGAACACGGACTGAGTCCGGATGGTATTGCGGGGCCGAAAACCAATACTGTGCTGGACAAGTTCATGCCTAAGAAACCGATGGACTTCAAGCAGTTCGATGCGCGCTGGAGTAAGAAAAGGTATTCGGCCGTGAATGATCCCAAACAGACGATCAAGTCCAGCGGATGCGCGCCGACAGCCATGGCGGACTATATTTATGACCGCTTCGATAAGACGGTTACGCCGCCTGATCTTTGCGATCTGGCTTTGCAATGGAAGTGCAGAACGGCTAACAGCGGTACTGGTTGGGGCTTCTTTGAGCTCTGCGGGAAGCACTGGGGCTTCAAAGTGGAACGCACGAAGGACCTGAATCAGGTCATAGCAGCGCTTGCAAAGGGCAAACGTGTTATTGTGTCGGTCGGAAAGCGCTATTTCACCAATGGCGGCCATATCATGCTGATCTGGATGTGCGATGGAGATTCCTTCCATGTCTGTAATCCGGGCTCTTCCAGTAAGGCAAAGGCCCTCCTGAGTGTATTTAGAAGCCAGGCAAAGCAGTATTTTATCCTTGGGTAGGTGTTTGACGTGCAGGTTAGATACAGGATTGTGCGTCCATTCCAACGTAAGACATTAACTGTAAGACAGAAGGTACTACTGGGAGTAGCATTTGCAGCAGTCATAGCACTGATGCTTTCCTATGTATTGGCTTTTATGGGGAAGGATCCTTGCGAAACCTTGACTACTGCAGTCCTGGGCGTGTTCGGGACAGCGTTTGCAAGCTATATGGTCTGTGACACGGCAGATCATAACAGTGCAAACAAGTACGGAATCGAGTTTCAAGAACCTGAAGAAAATGACGAGGGGGATGTGTAAATGGATTGGATGGAATGGGTACTTCTTATTCTCGGCGTGCTGGCTGGTGGTGGTATTACCTTTCTGCTTCTGAAAGGACATATTTCTGCTGATAAAGCTACTTCAAGTATCACTACCATTGTGCAGATGATCCTGGAAGCGGAGCATAAATGGAAAGAATACAAGGCCGCTGGCCCGCAAAAGAAAGCATGGGTTATGGGGCAATTGCGTGCCTTAGACGTAAAGTGTAATAATGCTGTCCTGGGTACGCTGATTGATGCGATTGTCTCTTGGCTGAACACGGTTGGCTGGAACACAGAAAAGGTATAACTCCATAACCAAAAGACCCTCGTTGCAATTTCGGCAGCGAGGGCCTTTTTTGAATGAAATCGTGCAATTTTGCGATTCAAGCAGAACGGAAACTTTTGACAAATAAGTTGTCCAGTTTTGACAAATATCTTGTCCGACAACAGCCGCCCTTCGAGATCGAAGAGGTTTGCCTCTTTGATGCTCTGCCGGAAAACCTGACCTATCCCGACATCACGCCG
>CAKUHX010000196.1 GCA_934659475.1 uncultured Oscillospiraceae bacterium | reverse complement strand
GGTGGCCCAGCTGGTGGACTACTACTACAAGGGCGACCTGCTGGACGCGGTGGCCCATGTGCTGAAGGTCATCGAGGCATCCACCTCCAGGTGGTGGGCATCCCCGGCACCATCGACAACGACATCGGCTGCTCCCACTATACCATCGGCTTCGACACCGCCTGCAACACCGCGGTGGAGTGCATCGACCGCCTGCGGGACACCATGCAGTCCCACGAGCGCTGCTCCGTGGTGGAGGTCATGGGCCGGGAGGCCGGCTATCTGGCCCTGTATGTGGGCATCTCCGTGGGCGCCACGGCGGTGCTGATCCCCGAGCGGCCTGTGGACTTTGAAAACGACGTGGCGGACAACATCCGCCGGGCCCGGCTGGCCGGAGCCACCCACTACATGGTGGTGGTGGCCGAGGGGGCGGGCAGCGCCTATGACATCGCCGCCAGGATCCACGACGATCTGGGCATCGAGCCCCGGGTGACGGTGCTGGGGCACATCCAGCGGGGCGGCTCCCCCTCCGCCCGGGACCGGGAGACCGCCAGCCGCATGGGGTATGAGGCAGCCATGTCCCTGATCCAGGACCGGGGCAACCGGATCGTCGCCATGCGGGACGGCAGTATCGTCAATCTGGACATGGAGGAGGCCCTGGCCATGAAGAAGACCTTCCCCATGGACCGGTATGACATTCTGGAGGCCCTGACCAACAACCACCTGATGTAAACGGAACAACAAGCAGCCCCCGGCCCGGTTTATACCGGGCTGGGGGCTTTACTTTAGGCACTGTGCCCATTGACGGGAAATGGGGGACAGAGTACAATGAACTGACGTTTTCCAAGGCAGGTGTTTCCCTTGAAGTATATGAAGCAATTGGGCGTGATCCTCGTCATTTCCCTGACGGGGGAGGTGCTGAACCATCTGATCCCGCTGCCCGTTCCGGCCAGCATATACGGGCTGGTACTGATGCTGGCGGCCCTGTGCCTGAAGATCATCCGGGTCAGTGATGTAAAGGACACGGCCATGTTCCTCATCGAGATCATGCCCATGATGTTCATCCCCGCAACGGTGGGACTGATGACCGCCTTTGACATTCTGAAGCCCCGCCTGCTGGCCTACGCGGTGATCATCATCGGGACCACTGTGCTGGTGATGGCGGTATCCGGCGTGGTGACCCAGGCGCTGATGCACGGAAGGGAGAAGGGGAAGAAATGAACGGATTCCTGGGAAATTCCGCCTTTTTCGGCGTGGCCCTCAGCCTGTGCGCTTACGGCCTGGGCGTTGTGGTGCAGAAGCATGTCAAATGTCCCCTGCTCAACCCGCTGCTGGTGTCGGCCGCGCTGATCATTGCCCTTCTGGTGGGGGCACATATCGACTATGAGGTGTACAACACCGGAGCCAAATACCTCAGCTATCTGCTCACCCCCGCCACGGTGTGCCTGGCCGTGCCCCTGTACGAAAAGCTGTCCCTGCTGCGGCGCGACGGGGCGGCGGTGCTCACGGGGGTGCTGGCCGGGGTGCTCACCACGCTGGTGAGCGTGCTGCTGCTGTCCGCGGCCTTTGGCCTGTCCCACGCGGAATATGTGACCCTGCTGCCCAAGTCGATCACCACGGCCATCGGCATGGGTGTGTCGGAGGAGCTGGGCGGCCATGTGACGGTGACGGTGGCGGCTATCATTGCCACCGGGATGACGGGCAGCACCATCGCCCCCGGGCTGTGCCGTCTGCTGAAGATCCACGACCCGGTGGCCAAGGGCGTGGCGATCGGGACGGCCTCCCACGCTATGGGCACATCCAAGGCCATGGAGATGGGAGAGACTGAGGGCGCCATGAGCGGTCTGGCCATTGTGGTCTCCGGCATTTTGACGGTGGCCGTGGTCCCGTTCTTCTCTGAGCTTCTGTAAGACTGGCCTGCCAAGGCCCCGCGTTTCCATGGGAACCGCGGGGCCTTTTTTATGCTGCGTCCGGGGGATATGCCCCCAGTATGTGCAGGAACCGGATGCTCTCATAGGGATATGAGGTGACAGGGCGGTAGTCCGCGTCCTGACTGTGGGCGGCCACCAGGATCTCGTCCAGAGCACCGGGGCGGCCCACCTCCACGATCACCGGAGTGTGGCCGAACTGGCCGGCGCCGAAGTCCAGCTGTACGAAGTCGCCGGGCAGGACGTCCTCGGGCGGGCATTCCTGTCCCACGGGGCCGGGAGAGAGGCCCTGCCGGGTCAGAAAGCTGTAGAAATAGGGCACCCCTGTCCAGGCCGGAGCCTTGTCGTTGGCGGTGAGGTAGTACCAGCCGAAGATCGGGGTGAAGTTCATCACGCCTGTTCCAGCGTACAGGCACTGGGAGGCGAAGTTCGTGCAGTCGCCCCCAAGCTCCTCGTAGTCATAGAAGCGGGGGTTGCGGCCATAGGCCCAGCGGTGGGCGTACCGCACGGCCCGGGCGCGGTCATAGGGCAGGAGCATGGAGATCCCCCTTTTCCAATGGGATGTCCTATTCTATGCAGACACTGGCACAGAAAAGAACATCCCCAGCCCGATGGGCTGGGGATGTATTTTGAGCAAGGATGCAGGGGTCACGCCTTGCCGGCGCAGCCCAGCACGTCGGTCAGCTTGT
>CAKUHX010000195.1 GCA_934659475.1 uncultured Oscillospiraceae bacterium | reverse complement strand
GAGATCGCCTTGACAGTGCCGGCCACGGGGGCGGAGACCTCGATCTCCATCTTCATGGCCTCCAGCACCACCAGCACGTCGCCGGCCTTCACGGAGTCGCCCACCTTACACTCGACCTTGAATACATTGCCGGGCATGGGGCTGTTCACAGCGGTCTCGCCGGCGGCCACGGCAGCGGGAGCGGCCTTGGGCGCAGCGGCAGGAGCGGGGGCGGCGGCAGGAGCCGCAGCGGGGGCTGCCGCAGGAGCGGGAGCGGCCGCGGGGGCAGCCACGGGAGCCGCGTAGACGGGGGCAGCGGCCACCGGAGCGGCACCGGTCTTTTCAACAGTGACGTTGTAGACCTTGCCGTTAACGGTAACATTGTAGTTCATAGTCTTGTTTCCCCTTTTCTGAAATTTTGCGAACACACACAATGTGTTCAGGATGCATAAAAACTTGCATCGCATCTCCGTTCTCCCTGAAAGATCCAGGGAGAACGGAGATCGAAATTGGTGGCATTATACCATTTTTGAAGGAACTCTGTCAAGAGCGGCGGCCACTTGGCCGCGGCATCTGTACAGTCTCTTGACGTGCGCGCCTCACAGCACGTCGGCAAAGGCCTGCAGGGCAGTGCTGGCCTGGCCGAAGTCCCGCATCTGCTGATCCACGCCCAGCTTGACGTGGGGGATGCCGGCGGCGTTCAAAGCCTTCTTCAGGTAGGGATACTCCATCTCCTCGGGGTCGCAGAACTGCTGCATGAACAGCACCAGGCCCTGGGCGCCGGAGTCCTTGACCATCTTCACGATGAAGTCGGCGCGGCGGTTCTGGCTGGAGTGCTCATCGTACAGCAGCACGTCGTAGTCCTGATCGGCGAACTGCTGGGCCAGAGCCATCATGGGGTCGCCGGTCTCGGCGGCGTCCACCAGGCAGGGGCGGCTCTCGTTGGCCACGTCGTCGGCGGCGATGGCGATCTTGTTGTCGTCCAGGATCTGCATCAGCTTGGGGTTGTCGCAGATGATGCCGGAGGTGACGATCTTCTTGCCGGTCCAGTTGGCAGCGGGCAGCTTCTCCAACTCGGCATTCAGCTGCTCCAGCTTCTCGGTGTACTCGTCCTTCAGCATGAACCAGGAAGCGCGGTACACGGCGGAACGGCTGACGGCAGAGATAACGTCGCAGTGCTCGTTGGCCAGCTTGGAGAACTTGCGGCGGGCGGCGCGGGACTTGTTATAGACCTTGATGGCGTCGCGCAGAGCCTCGTCGGTGATGGGGGCGCCGGAGATCTTCTCCAGCTCGCTCTTCACATGCATATACTGGTCAACGGTGAACTGCAGGCCAAAGGCGGGACGGCGGTTCTGGGGGTGGGCCAGGAAGATGCAGGGCAGCTTGCCCTCCATGGCCACGCGGAAGTTCTGGCTCATGGGGCGCAGGGTGTCGCAGATGGTGGGGGTGATCAGGCCATCCAGCACATCCAGGGTGCCGTCCAGCAGCATCTCCAGCGCCAGCTGGGCGATGGTGCAGTAAAAGGTAGCGCAATACTCCTTGGCGCGGGAGATGGTCTTGTTGTTGCTGCCCCAGATGCCCATGGGCACCATGCCGGCGGCGTAGACCAGCTCCTCGGGAGCGTAGTAGGGCAGAACACCGATGATCTTCTTGCCCTGGGCCTTGTAGGCGTCGGCCTGACGGTGGGGATGCTCGGCGACAGCCTTGAAATCATTCAGCAGAAGTTCGATACTCATTACTTATTGCCCTCCTTCGCCTTATTGGCGTCCATGGCCTCGACCAGGCCCTGAACGCGAGTCTCATACTGGGCCTCGTTGAAGTTGCGGGGATCGGCCTGGTCGCCGTCGAAGCCGGCGCAGGGCACGCCCAGATCCTTGGTGAAGCGGCGCTGCATCTCGGCCATGTAGCCGGACCAGGGCTTGCAGGAGCGGTTGTAGTGGACCAGCACGCCGTCCACCTTGTTGTCCTTGCAGATGCCCTCACGCCAGGCAACGCCCTGCTCGATACACACGGAGTTGGGGGCCTTGTAGTAGGCGCGGGCCATCTCGTCGATGTTGTTGTATACGAAGCCGAAGGCGGGGGCGTACACCACGGCGGTGACGTTCACGCCGTTGGCCTTCAGGGGCTTGAACAGGTTGGGCAGCTTGGGCCAGCAGGGGATGCCCTCGAACATGACGCGGTACTGCTCGGGGAAGGGAGTGGTGGAGTGGCCCTCCTTGACGGCCTCCTCCAGGTCCTTGTCCAGCAGCTCGAAGGCCTCGGCAGCCTGCACCTTGCCGCGGGCGGTGACCACGTCGGCCATGTGGTTGAACAGGTCGAAGCCGGAGTAAGGCGCGGGCTTGTACTGCAGGTAATCGCACACCTTCAGCCAGGCCTTGGCGGTGCGGTTGGCGTGGGCGCAGGCATCCTCGAACTTCTTCTCGTCGAACTTCTTGCCGGTCAGCTCCTCCAGCTGATGGATGGCCTTGTCGAACTGGGCGCGGACATAGGCCACATTGGTGTCGGCCACCTCTACGGTGTTGTTGTAGGGGATGTCGATCATGATCAGGGGGATGTTGCACATACGGGCGATGTTCTCATACCACTTGGTCATGCAGTTGCAGATGTTGTTGCAGCACAGCACGAAGTCGGGCTGGGGGATGCGCATCTGCTTGTA
>CAKUHX010000194.1 GCA_934659475.1 uncultured Oscillospiraceae bacterium | reverse complement strand
ACTCCGGCCTGTTCGGGGACTACTCCTCTTACTCCGAGGAGTATGAGGAGATCTCCGACGCCACCTTCGATCCCGAGGACGAGGATCAGGAGGGCGGAGATGAAGAGTAAGCGCTCCTGGCTGGCCACCCCCTATGTGATCTGGATGGCCCTGTTCACCGTCATCCCCATTATCATGATGGTGGTCTACGCCTTTACTCAGGAGATCGTGGTAGACGCCGAGACCGGAGAAAAGGCTGTTCGCTTCACTCTGGATAATTTTGCCCAAATGGGCAGCTACACCGTGGTGTTCCTGCGCTCCTTCAAGCTGGCGCTGGTGTCCACCGCCGTGTGCCTGCTCATCGGCTACCCCGTGGCCTATCTCATGGCCAAGGAGGGCCCCCGGTTCCAGAAGATCGCCATGGCCCTGATCATGCTGCCCATGTGGATGAACTTCCTGCTGCGCACCTACGCTTGGATGTCCATTTTGGAGAACACCGGCCTGCTGAACCGGCTGTTCAAGGCCATCGGCCTGATCGACCTGGTGAACCACATCATGGGCACCAATATGCAGTTCTTCCCCATGATCAACACCCAGGGGGCCGTGGTGCTGGGCATGGTGTATAACTACCTGCCCTTTATGATCCTGCCCATCTACTCGGTCATCGTCAAGCTGGACAACTCCCTTCTGGAGGCCGCCCAGGATCTGGGCGCCGGCTCCTCCCGCATCTTCCGGAAGGTGATCCTGCCCCTGTCCCTGCCCGGTGTACTGTCCGGCATCACCATGGTGTTCGTCCCCGCGGTGTCCACCTTCGCCATCTCCCGCCTGTTGGGCGGCAATAACCTGATGCTGCTGGGCAACCTGATCGAGATGCAGTTCGTAGGCACGGCCTATAACCCCCACCTGGGCAGCGCCATCTCCCTGGTGATGATGGTGGTCGTGGTCATCTGTATGGCTGTTATGAATCGCTTCGGTGAGGGCGAGGAACAGGCGGTGATCCTATGAGTCTAAAGCAGCGCCCATCCCTCTGGGGACGGATCTTTATGGGGCTGGCGTTCCTGTTCCTGTACGCCCCCATCTTTGTGCTGATCGTGTTCTCCTTCAACGACTCCAAGAGCCGCACCGTTTGGAACGGCTTTACCCTGAACTGGTATGTGGAGCTGTTCCAGGACAGTCAGATCATGAACTCCCTGTATACCACCCTGCTGGTGGCCCTGCTGTCCTCGGTCATTGCCACCGTGGCGGGCACCTTCGCCTCCATCGGCTTTTACAACATGAAGCGCCGCTGGCGCGAGCCCCTGATGACGGTGAACAACATCCCCATGATGAACGCCGACATCGTCACCGGCGTCAGCCTGTGTCTGTTCTTTGTGGCTGCCTTCGCCGGGTGGAACGGCTTCGTCACCTGGATGGAGACCACCTACCGCCTGACGGCCCCCCGGCTGGCTCTGGGCTTCGGCACCCTGCTCATCGCCCACATCAGCTTCAACATCCCCTATGTGATCCTGTCCGTCATGCCCAAGCTGCGGCAGATGGACAAGAACCTGATCGACGCGGCCCAGGACCTGGGCTGCACCTGGATGCAGGCCTTCTGGAAGGTAGTGGTGCCGGAGATCAAGCCCGGCATCATCAACGGGATGCTCATCGCCTTCACCATGAGCGTGGACGATTTCGTCATCTCCTACTTCACCGCCGGGGCCAAGACCAGCACCCTGGCCATGACCATCTACGGCATGGCTAAGCGGCGCATCAGCCCCAAGATGAACGCCGTATCCACCCTTCTGTTCGTCACGGTGCTCACCCTGCTGATCATCGTGAACGTGCGTCAGGCCCGCCAAGAGAAGGCCATGTCCAGACAGAAGAAGTGAACCCTTATGTTCTCAAAGCCTATGCGCTTAGAGATATACCAAAATCCCTGTCAGGAGGAATGATAATTGAAAAAGACTCTTGCCTTGACCCTCGCCTGTACTATGGTGATGGGCCTGTTCCTGTCCGGCTGCGCCATGAAGGACGAGCCTTCCAGCTCCAACGCCGGCACAAGCAACAGCGGCAGCAGCGGCCAGCGTGAGGTGGTCGTATGCGGCTGGGGTGAAAACATCGACGAAGACCTGTTTGACCTGTTTGAGGAAAAAACCGGGATCAAGGTGATCTATCAGACCGCCGAGAGCAACGAGATGATGTACTCCAAGGTCGCCATGGGCGGCTCCGGATACGACGTGGTCGTGCCCTCCGACTATATGATAGCCCAGATGATCGAGGAGGGTCTGTTGGCCGAGCTGGATTTCAACAACATCCCCAACTTCAGTCTGATCTCCGACCGCTTCAAAAATCTGGTCTACGACCCCGACAATAAATATTCCGTCCCCTACACTTGGGGCACCGTCGGCGTCATCTACAACACGAAGTTTGTCGACGAAGCCGACGTCACGGGCTGGGAGGTCCTCTGGAACGAGAAATACAAAGGGAAGATCCTCATGTTCGACAACCCGCGCGACGCCTTCGCCCTCGCGGAGCTCGAGCTGGGCTACAGCCTGAACACGGAGGATTCTGCCGAGCTTCAGGCCTCCGGCGACCTGCTCGTGCAGCAGAAGCCGCTCGTGCAGAGCTATGTCATGGATCAGATCTACGACAAAATGATCAGCGAGGAGGCCTGGGTCGCCC
>CAKUHX010000193.1 GCA_934659475.1 uncultured Oscillospiraceae bacterium | reverse complement strand
GGAATACGGCGCTTGGGTTTTACGCCGAGCGCAGCCATCGTATCGTGCCGATCGAGAAATGCCTGATTCACCCCGAATGGGCGGAAAAACTTATGCGCGTTTTTCGCGAATACATAGCGACATCGGGGGCGAAAGGGTACGACGAGCGCACGAAAAAGGGACTTTTGCGACACCTGGTGGCGAGAGAGATCGACGGAAAACTTCTGATCACGGTGGTGGCGACGGCGAGAAAATTGCCGTGCGAAGACCGGCTGACGGCGCGGCTTTGCGAAATGTTCCCCGGGTGCGGCGTGTACGTGAACGTGAACGCAGGCGAAACAAACGTGATTTTCGGCGATAAATTTTATCTTTTGCGCGGCGCGGCGAGAATCGAAGGGCGCACGGGCGGCATTGCGTATGAAGCGGGGGCGGAAACATTTGTGCAGGTGAATCCCGAAATCCGCGAAAAATTGTACGCGCGGGCGATGGAAGCGTGCTTTGCGGACGGCGCGGACGTGGCGATCGACGCGTATTCGGGCGGCGGATTGATGACGGCGATGGCGGCGAAGCGGTGTAAGCGCGTGTACGGCGTGGAACTCAACGAAGAAGCTTCGGCTTGCGCGGACGCTCTGAAAGAAAAAAATAATCTTGCGAACATGACGAATATCTGCGGCGATGCGGCGAAAATCGTGCCGGAAATTATGGCGCGCGAACGCGGAAACAACGTAGCGCTTATTCTCGATCCGCCGCGCGCGGGGGTGGAGCGCAGCGTACTTTATGCGATTTTGAAATCGGGCGTCGCCCCCTTTGTGATGATCAGCTGTAATCCCGCCACGCTTGCGAGAGATCTCGGCATTTTAACGGGGACGCTTCGCGAAAAGAACGGCGCGCTTGTGAAAGTTGCCCCGGATTCGGCGAATGCGGACGGAGACGACGGGTACTTTAAAATCGAAAGCGTAGAGCCGTTTGATATGTTTCCGCAAACAAAACATGTGGAGACGTTGGCGGTGTTATCCCGCAAATAACCCGATTCGCATCTTGAAGCGAAAATCGATTTTGACAACACCTTGCCTGATAAAACGGCGATTGCGGAGCGAACGAAAAAAAGAAAACCGCAGGAAAAGTCGACATAGATAAAAACATGTAAGGTCGAAGAGAAAATCTTCGGCTTTTTGTTTATATAAGCAAAATATTTATTGCAAGAATGCTCGGAACTGCGAATTTTTGATTGTGCAAAACTTGCACTTTTGCGTGCAAACTTACGATTTTTTGTGCAAACTCGTATTTTGGCGATGAATATTTGCCGTTTTTTTAGATTTGCTATTGATTTTTAGAATAAAATCTGTTATAATATTATCAATGATATGAAGGACGATGACGTCCGTTGCCGAAAAAGCGGATGTTTTCCGATTGCGGAGAGAACAGATGAGCTACACATTGTTACTTGTGGATGACGAAGAAGAAATAAGAACGTCGATTGCCGAACTTGTGGATTTTAAAGCGGCGGGTTTTGAACTCGTGGGGCAGGCGAGCAACGGATTCGAGGCGCTGGAACTGACGGAAAGATTAAGCCCCGATCTTATTTTATCGGATATAAAGATGCCGTATATGACGGGGCTTGAATTTGCCGCGGCCGTTCGCGACGTAAGGCCTTCGGCGACGATAGCGTTTCTTACCGGCTATGATGATTTCGAATACGCGAGACGCGCGCTCGAATACAACGTTGTCGGGTATTTGCTCAAACCGATCACGCCCGAAGATCTTACCGCGGAGCTTGTGAAAATCAAGGCGCGAATGGACAGAAACTTTGCGGAGTGGACGGGACACGGAGAGACGGACGACAGAAAGGAACGTACCCGTCTTGCCGGGGAGCTTGCTTTTATGAAACTTGTGTTCGACGGCGCGGACGCGGACGCCGGAACAAGGGAAAAACTGGCGGAAGATATGGGGCTTTGTTGCGACGATCCGTCTTGCGAAATGTACGTGATGGCTACGGGAATAGGGAAAAGCACGGGCGGAAACAAAGCCGGAAATCGGGCAAAAGAGGACAACGATCGTATCGCCCGACTCATAGACGGCGTGATGAAAAAAAGTTTTCAATCGCAAAGCATTGCGCTTGCAGACGGGGCGATTGCTACGTTGGTTCTCGTAAAAAAAGAGGGAAAAAACGAGTATGCCGCTGCCGTTCGGGAAACGCTGGAGCTTTTTGCGAAGTATCTGAAATATAAGGCGTATTGCGGAATCAGCGCGCCGTTTACTTCTTTAAAGCATGTGCGGCGCGGGTATAAAGAGGCGAGAGTGGCGCTGGACAGTTTGCTCGGAAACGACGGAAACGAAGAAACGGATACGACGGGCGAAATGCTTTACGCAAACGACGTGGAAAAAACGAAGAACAGCCGCGACGACGATTTTGCCGATCGATTCGGAGCGAAGCTGGAACAACTTTTAAAAACGGGTACGGAAGAACAAATCTGCGAATATCTTGCTTCCGTTTCGGCAAAAGCGGAAGAGAAAAGAATAGATATGGGCGGACTGACGGCGAATCTGGTGATGGCCGTATACAGAGCCGTAAAATCGGTTACCGATCAGGCGCCGCCTGCCGATTTGTTTTCTGCCGGCGCGTTTGCGGAGGAATTTCGCGTTTACGGCGCAGATCGCATGAAGAACGGAATTTCAGAAGTGTGTCTGAAAGCGAAAA
>CAKUHX010000192.1 GCA_934659475.1 uncultured Oscillospiraceae bacterium | reverse complement strand
ACGTTAGAAAAGGCGGATCGCCGCGCCAGTCTGCGGACTGGCTCGCAATGACAAAGCCCTTAGCTTAATGACATTGGCTGCTTCGGCGGCTCTTTTCCGCCGAAGCGCGAAGGCGCAATTGCGCGGCGCTGCTCTATCCCTTCCGCCGCTCCAGCTCCAACAGGGCGGCCTTCAGCTCCGGCCCCCCGGCGTATCTCACCGGGGCGTTCCCACTCTCTGCCATCCGGTGGCAGGGCACCAGGATGGGGATGGGGTCTCTGTCGCTGGCCAAGCCCACCGCCCGGATGCTCCGGGGGCTGCCCACGGCCCGGGCGATGTCGCCGCAAGTGCGGGTCTGGCCGTAGGGGATGTCCAACAGGGCGCGCCACACCTTCTGCTGAAAGGGGGTGCCCTTCAGATCCAGAGGCAGGTCAAAGCGTTCCCGCTTTCCGGCGAAGTATTCCCCCAGCTGCCGCTCCCCCTCCGCCAGAAGGGGGGTGGCGCGGGACATCAGGCGGGGCGTGGGGCTGTTGGGGAGATACAGGCGGACGATGGCGCCCCCCTCCTCCCCAAGAGCCATGGGGCCGAAGGGGGTGTCAAAGCGGTAAAATTCCATGGAAAGGCGGCCCCTCTCAGTTGGCGCTGGCCTCAAAGGTCACCTGGGCGGACTTGCCCACGATGTTGATGTAGCTCTTGCCAACCCCCAACAGCAGGGGGGAGCCATCCTTGGCCGTGTAGGTCATGGGGCTGGCGTTGTCCTTTTTGGACCAGCGGATGTCCTGCACCGTGCCGTCGCACAGCAGAACGCCCTCTCCCTCGCCGGTGGTGCGCACGGCCTTGCGGCCCTTGTCGTCCCCCTTGATGTCGGACACGTCGGTGTACAGCACCAGCACGTTGCGTACCAGTACCTGCTGGCCGCTGTTGCCGTCCACATAGGGGCCGCCATACTCCTCTACGGCGTACAGCCCCTGGTCGGCGTCATAGGTGAACACCCCGGTCTTATATTTGGAGAAGGTCACGGACACCCCGGTGCAGGGGGTGCCCTGGGCCGTCTCCCCCTCCGGCAGGAAGGACAGGCCGGTGGAGAAGCCCTCCTTGTGGGTCAGGGACAGGCGGCGCTTGGTATAGGTGGGCAGCAGCTGGCGCAGCTTTTCGCCGGAGGTGAGCAGGGAGTGTTCCAGCCCCATGGACTTTTTCCGCTGCTGGTCCCGCCAGAACAGGCCGCTCTCAAAGGAGCCGTTCACCCCGTCCAGATGGGTCACGCCCCAGTCCTGAAGAGCGTCATAAGCCTGGGGACTGCCCCCGGCGTGGACGAAGATGGCATCCATGCCGTAGGCCAGAGAGACGTAGTAGTCCCGGGCGGAGCGCACAGAGCCGATGTTCCCCACGCCGTCCAGGCTCTGGTACACCGCCATCATGCGGGTGATGCCCCCCTCGGCGGGCATCTCATAGATGAGGTCGGCCTGGGCCACGCCCAGCTGGGGCAGGGCCTTCTTCAGATTGTTCAGCATGACGGCCACTGGACGGTCCCCGCTGATGTCCTCCGTCATGCCCACGCCGGTGAGGGGGTGGCGGTAGGGCAGGGCGGGCTCCGGGTCCGGTTCCGGCTCCTGCTGAGAGGAGGCGGCGGAAGAGCTTGCGGAGCCGCCGGAAGAGGATGAGCTGCCGGCGGGGGCGTCTTTCTTTCCGCACCCGGGCAGGGCGAGCAGCAGTGCCGCGGCCAGAAGGGCGGCAAACAGACGTTTTACAGGCATAGGCGGGCCTCCTGATCCGTTTTGTGTATATCTCTATCATAGCGGGATCGCCCGGCCGCGTCAATGAAAAGGCCGCGGCGCGGGCGACAAAAAGCGGGCCGATTTTTCTGCTTGACAGGGGAGACGCTCCGTGCTATACTTAGTAAGCTTTCAGACAGACCGGAGCCACCCTATTTGCCGGAGTGGCGGAATTGGCAGACGCCCGGGACTTAAAATCCCGTGGGAGCGATCCCGTGCCGGTTCGACCCCGGTCTCCGGCACCAAATTTCATATCGCGGGGTAGAGCAGTTGGTAGCTCGTCGGGCTCATAACCCGGAGGTCGGAGGTTCAAGTCCTCCCCCCGCAACCAAAAAGAGAGACACGAGGTAGGTCGTGTCTCTCTTTTTTAGTATACCCATTTTATTGTCCCTGCACGCAGGTGGGGCGGTCATTTCAGCAGAAGGCGAGGACCTTCCGGAAAACATTCCCGGAAGGTCCTCGCTTTTTTCGTTTACAGAGCCTGTACAGAGCCTATGGCCTAACCGAGCATATGGTGCGGCAGGGCCGTGACGATGCCGGGGAACACGGTGCACAGGATGGTGACGGCGATGATGATCACCAGGAAGGGCACAACACCCTTGTATACGTCTGTCATCTTGACGCCCGGCGGGACGATGCCGCGGATGAAGAACAGCGCGAAGCCGAAAGGCGGCGTCATGAAGCAGGTCTGCATCAGGACGGCCAGAGTAGCGCAGATCCAGAGCCGGTCCACGCCGAACTGATCGAGGATCGGGAGGAAGATGGGCAGGCAGATCATGACGATGCCGGTGGTGGCCGCGAAAACGGTGGACACCAGAATGACGGCGACGCCAAGACCGCCCTTCAGCGGGCCCAGCAGGTAGCGGATGGACTCAAACAGTCCGTCGGCCACCTTCGAGTTGCTGAGCAGGTTTGCCATCAGGATGAACATTGGGATA
>CAKUHX010000191.1 GCA_934659475.1 uncultured Oscillospiraceae bacterium | reverse complement strand
CGCGGACGTCGTCCATATTGTGAATGTGCACCCACGAGCCCTTGGGGATATCCGTAAGGGCATAGCCGATGACCTCGCCATACTTGATGATGTCCTCGCCCTTCGCAATGTCCACAAGGGCGATCTTATGGGCAAACTCGATCTCCTCCCGGGCGGGCAGGGTGATGCGCTCAAAGGTGGCGCTGTCGTTGGCTCGGATGTCCTCCAGCATGACGCCCACATTGTCGTTGGGGTCCATGATAAGCATGCGTTTTTTCATTCCGTACTCCTTGTCGTTTCTCTTCGCCCCCGCGCCCCGGTATTCAGCCGGAGCGCGGGGACATACAATATTTACCAGTTCTTGTTCTGCATCCCGGACAGGTTGCGGCTCATCCAATCCTTGCCCTCCAGGATCCGGGTGACTAGCATGGCAGCCACCGTGTCGCCGGTGGAGTTGACCATGGTGGTGATGGGGTCGCACAGCTGGCCCAGCAGGATCACGATGGGCAGAGCCTCCGGCGGGAAGCCGAACATGGTGACGATCATAGCCTCGCCCACGGCGCCGCCGCCGGGCACGGCAGAGATGGCGGTGGCGCTGAACACAGCCACGAACACAGCGAAGAGGTAGGTCCCCAGCCCCTGGAAGGGCACGCCGAAGATGGCGCTGAGGACCACGATCTTGAAGATGCAGCTCAGGCAGCTGCCGTCCATATGCATGGTGGTGCCCATGGGCAGCACTACGCTGGCCACATCCTGGGGCACGCCGATGCGCTCACACACCTCAACGTTCACCGGCAGGTTGGCCGCAGAGGAGCGGGTGCCGATGGCGTTGACCGCGGAGGGGAAGATATTCTTAAAGTAGGCGGCTATACCCTCCTTGCCCGCGGCAATGTAGGCATAGATGGAGAAGAACACAAAGAAGTAGAAGAACAGTGTAGGATAGAACAGCGCCATGGCCCGGGCGTAGGTGCCCAACAGCTTGGGGCCGTAAGTACCGGTCAGGTCAGCGAAATAGGCGGCCAGGCCGATGGGAGCCAGCTTCATCAGCATGCCGATCATCTGGAAGATCACGTTGGAGATGTCGGTCAGACCCTGATGGACCCGCTCGCCCTTCTCCCCCAGCAGGGCCACGCCCATACCGAACATGATGGCAAAGACGATCAGGGGCATCATGTGGCTGCGGGAGAGGATCTCCGGGAAATCGGACACGGTGAACATATTCACCAGGTGGTCGCCGATGGAGAGGGTCGAGCCCTCCACGACCTCAGAGGGCGTGATGGAAATGCCCTTGCCGTACTGAATGAACTGGATCAGGATCAGCATGAAGGCGGAGGCCACCGCACCGGTGGCTACGAACACGCCCACAACGGCCCCCAGCATTTTCCCCAGCCGGCTCAGGTCCTTGAAGCCCGAGATGGCGCTGGCAATGGAGAAAAATACCAGAGGGATGATCAGCGTAAACAGCAAATTGATAAAGATCTTGCCGATGGGCTTGACGACGGTCGCCTTTTCACCCAGAATGGCGCCCAGGATACCGCCAGCGATAACACAGACCAACAAAATGATAGGGTAGCGATAGCTGGACTTCTTCTTTTCCGCAGACATAGTGTACCTCCTGTTAAATCTGATTTTTGTGGGGAACGCTGAATGGATCTGCCTGCTTGTACCTGTCTCTCTTCTCCTTTCCTTTGCACGCCGCCCGGTCAAGTCTCTTTCCATGGTTTTTGCGCAGATCCCTCTCCGAATTTGCGGGATAGCCTTGACAAAGCGGCAGGAAACCAGTATTCTTTAATTAGGCCGGCACTGCTACTCATCGTGTGAGTAGCATAATCAAGGTAGCATCTCTTTCCGGCTTTGTCAACTACTATTTCGACTTTTTATTGCTTTTTATTGATTCCGCACAAAAAATAACGCTCGGCTGCCCTTCGCGCCCCCCTCCCGAGGGGACAAGCGCGCAAAGGGGCCGGGACCGAAAAGGGGGCTTACCCGTTTGAAAGCTGGATTGGAGGAAAAGGAGATCCTGATCCTGGAGCTGATCCGTTCCGCGCCGGAGCCGATCGGTTCTTGGTATATCGTTAATTATCTGAATGAAAAGGGCATCCGCGTCAGCTCCGCCACCGTCGGCCGGGTGCTGAACAAGCTGGAGAATCAGGGCTACCTTCAAAAAGAAAAATTCAAGGGCCGGGTGATCACGGCCTGAACAAATGGGTGGCGGACGACAGCATGTCCTTTCACATCGCCATCGCCGCGGCCACCAAAAATCCCATTTTGGAGAGCTTTTTCAAACAGCTCGCCATCCTGATGATGCAGGACATGACTTTTCAGCTGGTGATCCACCAAAAGAGCGAAAATGAGCTTGAGGGGCACCGGGGCGTGTACAACGCCATTCTGGCGGGGGACGGCCCCCGCGCCGCCGCCGCCATGCGCAGCCACATCGAAAATCTGATCCGGGATGTCAACACCACTGGATGAACGCAAAATCATCAAGAATGCTCCATGCTTATTATTTTGACAGCCACACGGCCGCCAAAAATCGATTGGAGATCGACTCCCGTGTCCCGGTGCAGCGCAAGGGATACGGGAGTTTTATCCCACCCCGCTTTTGCTGATGGCAATCAAGCCGATCCTTCGGCCAGGCAAGAGCCGCGTTTTTTTCATTTTTGCTGGTTTTCACAACTTTTTGAGGAATAAAGGTGCGTTGTGCCTGACCAAC
>CAKUHX010000190.1 GCA_934659475.1 uncultured Oscillospiraceae bacterium | reverse complement strand
AGGGTGTCCTCCGGATTTTCCAGACGGAGCATGGCCGCCTGCTTCAGCTTGTCCGGCAGGCCGTTCAGCCGCCCATCCTCCCGCAGGCGGCGGATGGCCTCCAGCTGGCTCTGGGCCGCCTCCACCGCCTTGTCCAGGTTGGCGGCGTCGCAGTTCACCCGGCGGTTCACGCCCCCCCGCAGGCTCTTTTCCAGCTTGGCGTTCATCACCTCCATGGCGGTCAGGGGCGCGCCGATGGTGATGAGAAAGTCCTCGATATGCTCGCTCTGCTTGAAATAGGTCACGGCATTGCCCTTGCGCTGGGCATTCTTAGGGTGAAAGTCCATCTCCCCCAGCAGCACGGGCACCTCGCGGCTCACCCCCCGGTGGGAGGTGGCCAGTTCCAGGTGATAGCCCTTTCTGGGGTCAGTGACTGAGCCGCCGGCCAGAAAGGCCCCCCGGAAGAAGGAGGCCCGGCAGCAGTCCTCCTCCACCACCGCAAAGTTGATGTGCAGAGCCACATCGGTGGCGGCGCCGCCGTATACCTGCAGGATCGCCGCCAGCTTCTTCGGGTCGCGGATCGTGAAGATGTACTTCCCGGCCCCATCGGGCAGCCGGTCAAAGGTCACCTTGAATGCCTTTTTGAACAGGGCAGGCAGGCGCTGGGCAAAGGGCTCGCTCTCGGTCATGATCTTGATCTCGTCCCCCCGGAAGGTGTTGCAGTACAGCAGCACCCCGTAGGCCTCCGCCTGGGCGCAGCATCTGCGGTTCAGGGGGGCGCGGCACAGCTCCGCCTTGACCAGGGCGGAGAAGGAGGTCGTCTTTTCCTGCTCCATGGTCAGTTCCTGCCCATATCCCGGTGGCTCTCGCTCACGGGGTAGCCAAGGGTGCGGATCAGTTCCGCCAGACTGTGAGCGATGGCCACCGAACGGTGGTGCCCGCCGGTGCAGCCCACGCCGATCACAAGGGCCGTCTTCCCCTCCTCCACATACCGGGGCAGCAGCCAGGCGATCAGATCCCCCAGCCGCTTCATAAACTCATCCGCCTGTCCCCCACCGAAAACATAGTCCCGCACGCCCTGATCCAGTCCGGTGTGGGCCCGCAGTTCGGGCACATAATAGGGGTTGGGCAGAAACCGCACGTCGAAGACCAGGTCGGCCTCCATGGGCGCGCCGTATTTGAAGCCGAAGGACAGTACGCGCACCTCCAGCGCCCCGTCGCCGGAGCCGCCCCGGGCAAACTGCTGCCGCAGCATGCCCTTCAGCTTGGCGGTGGACAGGTTGGTGGTGTCGATGATATGCTCTGCCCGCTGGCGCAAGGGGGCCAGCATGGCCCGCTCCATCTGGATGGCCTGCTCCAAACTGTCCGACTCCTCAGCAAGGGGATGGCTGCGCCGGGTCTCTTTATAGCGCTTGATGATCGTGGCGTCCGCCGCGTCCATGAACAGGATGCGGTAGTCGCACTTCATGTTTTTCAGGTCGTCCAGGGCGCGGAACAGGCTGTCGAATCTCGTCCCTCCCCGGATGTCGGTCACCAGCACCACCCGCTCATACTCCCCAGTGCCCGCCATGCCCAGTTCGGCAAACTTGGGGATCAGGGGCGCGGGGAGGTTGTCCACACAGAAAAAGCCCATGTCCTCCATGATGGAGGCCGCCTGGCTCTTTCCTGCCCCGGACATGCCGGATATGATCACAAATTCCATGGTATCACCTCAGGATCTTCACTTCCAGCTCCAGCTCTACGCCGGTGCTGCTCTTTACCCGTTCCCGGATCTGCTCCACCAAAGTCAGGATGTCGGAGCAGGTGGCCCCGCCGCGGTTGATGACAAAGCCCGCGTGCTTCTCCGACACCTGGGCGCCCCCTACCGTCAGCCCCTTCAGGCCGCACTGGTCGATCAGAGCGGCGGCAAAATACCCCTCCGGCCGCTTGAAGGTGGAGCCGGCACTGGGATACTCCAGGGGCTGCTTCTCCTGCCGCTTTGCGGCCAGCTCCTTCATGCGGGTCTCGATGGCCGCCGGATCGCCGGGCTCCAGCCGGAAGCGGGCGGCCAGGATCAGGTAGTCCCCGCCGGAGAAGATGCTCCTGCGGTAGCCCAGAACGCACTGATCGGCAGGAAACGTGCGCTCCTGCCCCGCCTTGTCCAGCGCCGTCACGCTGTCCAGCACCTGCACCAGCTCGCCGCCGTAGGCCCCGGCGTTCATGGTCACACCGCCGCCCACACTGCCGGGGATCCCCTGGGCAAACTCCAGCCCGGTAAGGCTCCGGCCCAGGGCGCATCCGGCCAGATTGGCCAGAGACACCGCCGCGCCGGCGCACAACAGGCCATTGGCCTCCCACACCCGGTTCAGACTGCCCACGGAGTACTTGCCTGCGGGTTTGATGAGAAAGCGCTCCGCCCCCCTGTCGGGCACCAGAAGGTTCGTGCCGTTGCCCAAAAAGAAGGGGTCCAGATCCAGCTCCTTTGCCGACAGCAGCGCGGCCTTTGCCTCCCCCGCCGTTTTAGGCAGGGCCATCAGACGGACGGGGCCGCCCACATGGAAGGAGGTGTGGCGGCTCATGGGCTCGTCCCGGCGCAGCTCCAGCGTGGGACAGCGGAGGGCCAGCCGCCCCTCCAGTTCTTCAAAACGATCCATATATGACCTCCCAACGGGCAAACGCCCGGGACTGTGTTCAGACTCATTATATCAAACCTCGGGCAAAAAATGAATAGGGATA
>CAKUHX010000189.1 GCA_934659475.1 uncultured Oscillospiraceae bacterium | reverse complement strand
TCGGTCTACTTATGATAGACTTCTGATACTTGAAGTCTATCATAAGTAGACTGCACCTGTCAAGCACATTTTGCACCGCTGAGATCAATGAAGGCTACCCAACCTCAGAAAACGGCAAATTAGCCCTTTTGACAAGCGGCCGTCCGGCGTTTCAGCAGCACGTAAAGCGCGCTGAGCGGCGGCAAGAAGCTCTCCGACGCTCAGATCGCCGCCCCTGCCGCCACCGAGGAGCAGAAGGCGTGGCCCGAAGGCGGCTTTACCTGGTATGACAAGGACGGCAAGGAGCAGCTGAGCACCGATACAGAGGTCAAGGCCAATACCGAATATAAATGGGTATTCATCTCCAAGGACGGCAACTACGAGGCCGAGGGCATCGTCACCCTGTGGCACCGCTCCTCCGGCGGCGGCTCCGGCGCCACTAAGACCGAGACTACCACGGACCCGGACGGCTCCGTCACCAAGACGGAGATCAAGTTCGACGGCACGGTGATCGAGACCACCACGGGCAAGGATGGCTCCACCACCAGGACCGAGACCAAGCCCGACGGCAGTTCCGTGACTGAGCGTAAGGATGCCAACGGCTCCACCGGCACAGTGAAGACCGACAAGGACGGAAACACCAGGGCGGATGCTAAGCTCAGCGACAAGGCCGTGGAGGATGCCAAGAAGTCCGGCGAGGCCGTGAAGGTGCCCGCCGAGGTGAAGGCCGGGGAGAGCTCCAACTCCGCTCCCACCGTGGACATCGACCTGCCCAAGGGCGCGGGGGAGACTGAGATCGAGATCCCTGTGGATGATGTGACCCCCGGCACCGTGGCGGTGATCGTCCACCCCGACGGCACCGAGGAGATCGTGAAGGACTCCGTGGTGACTGAGAACGGCGTGCGGCTGATCGTGGACGGCGGCGCTACCTGGTATGAGAAGGGCCAGCAGTGGGCAGTGGGCAACGGCATCTCCGACGGCACGAGCCCCGACCGTAGCATCACCCGGGCACAGATCGCCGTGTTCCTGTGGGCCATGGCGCAGAAGTAATACAACAGACATCACATATCCCCGGGCGGCCCATCGGCCGCCCGGGATCTTTTCTGGGGCGGAAAATGAACAAATTGAAAAATGTTGAAGAAGGGTGGAAATAGATGGGAGCAGCCCTTGCAATTTCAGAAATTCATGGTATTCTGTGTAGGCAAAGAGAGCGCCCCGCGGGGCGGAGATTTGAGAGGGACCCAAGACCATGAACATAAAGAGGAAGTGTCTCGCTGTGGCGCTGGCCTGCGCCCTGCTGGCCGGCTGCGGCGGGCCGAAAAATACGCCGTCCGCGTCCGGAAGTGCGTCCGGCGGCGGGACGCAGTCCTCCGCCATTTCCTCCGGCGGAGAGGGGACGGATATAAGCAGCGCGCCCGCACCTGCGGGCAGCTCTTCTGCGGGGCAGAAGAGCGATGTGTCTCAGCAGCAGCCGCCGGATCAGTCCGGCCAGGGGCCGGACACGAGCGGCCAGGCCGATCCCAATATCCGGGGGGGCGACGGCACGGGGGAGCCCTTTGATTTCGCTCAGGACGCGCCGGAGACTCCCAGAGTGGACGACGCCTATTTTGCTGACGCCGCCTTTGTGGGGGACTCCCGCACCGACGGTCTGCTGATCTACGGCGGGATGAAGGGGGCTGCCAATCTGACCTCCAACGGCCTGTCCATCTTCCAGCTGGAGGAGAAGAAGGCCCTGACCATCGGCGGAAAGAAGTACACCCTGCTGGAGGCTCTGGCCCTGAAAAAGTACGGCAAGGTCTACCTCTCCCTCGGGGTGAACGAGCTGGGGTATTACGACGACGAGGGGTTCTATGAGTCCTACTGCAAGGCGGTGGACGACATCCGGGCCTGCCAGCCCGACGCGGTGATCTACATTCAGGGACTGATCCCCCTGAACGAGGGTGTGATCCGCCAGTCCGGCGGCCGGGACTATCTGAAAAACGACCACCTGCGCATCTACAACGACCTGATGCGTAAGACGGCCCGGGAGAAGAACGTGGTGTTCCTGGACCTGTACTCCGCCTTTGTGGACGGAGACGGGGAACTGCCCGCCGAGGCCAGCAAGGACGGCGTCCATCTGCGCAAGGACTACTGCCGCCAGTGGATGGACTATCTGCGGACCCACACGGTCAGCCACGACGCCTATTTCGCCGGGAAGGGGACGGAACAGAAGGAAAGCGAGGAGACGACAGCGTGAAAAAGTGGATGTGCGGCCTGCTGGCCGCTGCGATAGGGCTGGCTCTGGCCGCCTGCGGCAGCAAGGAGCCGGAGGTGAAGGCATGGACGGCCGCGGACGGGCAGGCCATCGTAGACAGCGGGGCCTTCTCCGATGAACTGGACGAACTGGATGGGGAGACTGCCTGCGCCGTATACGGCCTGGACGCCGCCCAGTTGAAGGGGGACAGCTTCATCCGCCGCTCCGCCGGGGCCACCTGTGAGGAGGTCGCGGTGCTGGTGTTCGACAGCCAGGAGCACGCCCAGGCGGCGGTGTCTGTGCTGGAGGACTATGTGGCCAGCCAGATCGAGGAGAACCGGGACTACCGCCCGGCGGAGATCCCCAAGCTGGAGAACAAGTGGCTGGAACAGCGGGGCAGCACCGTCCTGCTGGTAGTAGCCAACGACCTGAAGGCCGCCCAGGATGCGGTGAAATAAGAGACAAAGAGACGCCGGACAGTCTGAGAT
>CAKUHX010000188.1 GCA_934659475.1 uncultured Oscillospiraceae bacterium | reverse complement strand
CGCTTAGTCGGTTCCCCGGAAGTGGAAGTGTTGCCAGACGTACCCCCGGGGTTATCGGTTTGGGTTTTGCCGCATGCTGCAAGGGAAAGAATCATCGTCAGGGTCAGTGCAATGCTCAACAGTCTCTTCATGGGTAGCTCCTCCGTTTCATAGTTTTTATATTGTGACGGCGAATTACTGTATCACTCACCGTATATCATAGCAAGGGTCAATACAGCAGGTCAAGCAGCTCGTTCAGGTTGGGCAGCTCGTCCAGATGCTCACACAGGTCGATGATCTTCTGAACCTTGTAGGTGCCCATCTCGTGGCCGGCCATGAAGCGGAACTTCTCCACCGCCTCGTCCCAGGTGACGGGATTCTCGGGGTCGCCCTTGGGGTACTCGGTATGAGAGGTGATCACGCTGCCGTCCTTCATGGTGACTTCCACGGTGCAGGGGTAGTACTTGGGGTAGACCTTCTCGATCTCGGGGTCCAGAACCCACTTGACCTTCTTGGCAAGAGCCAGAACCTCGGGGTCACGGATAGCCTCGTAGGTGTAGTCGTCGATGTTCTCATGGCCCTTCACCATGCCGCAGGCGATGGCATAGGGCAGAGAGAACTGAGCATCCACCACGGTCTTGGGATCGGCCTTGGTCTCCTCGGGAATGGTCAGAACCTTGATGGAGTACTTATTCACGCGGGCCAGAATAGACTCCACCTGAGTGTAATCCACGCCGCGCTTGAACAGATCCACACCGGCGTCGGCCAGAGGAGCGGAGAAGCGGCAGCAGGCATGAACCTTGATGGAGGTGTCCGCCATCTCCCAGCGCTTGCCGAACTCCTCACTGACCTTGGCCTCATTCCAGATATCCTTATAAGAATAGGCGCGCAGGAAGCCGTCCTGGCCGTCCCAAACGGTGGTGGGGGCGGTGTAGCCGTTCTTGGCCATGATGGCGCTGATCACGCCACACATAGCGGGATGGCCGGCCTGGTAACGCTTGGACCAAGTGCCCTGCGCCTTCCACTCCAGCAGGCCGGCAGCCTGGCTGCCCGCGAGACCCAGCGCGTAGGTGATCTTGTCAGCATCCAGACCCAGCAGCTTGGCAGCGCCGCCGGTGGCGCCGAACACGCCGCAGGTGCCGGTGGGATGGAAGCCCTGATAATAGGTCTGGCCCTCGAAGGCCTCGCCCAAACGGATGGTGATCTCAGAGCCGTAGGCAAAAGCAGTCAGAACATCCTTGCCGCTGCAGCCGTACTTCTCGGCCAGCGCCAGGATGGCGGGGAACACGACCACGGAGGAATGCTGCGTGCCGTAACGGTGATCGTCGTCCATATCAAAGGCGTGACCGAAGGTGCCGTTGATCAGAGCGGCCATCTGGGGAGTGGTCTTGTAGTTGCAGCCGATGGCGGTGGAGACGGGCTCGCCGTCGCCCAGCTCACGCACAGCCCTCAGGCAGGCCAGGCTGGAGTCCACATGGCGGGAGGCAATGATGTTGCCCAGCAGATCCATGATGAACATTTTGGAGTTGTTTACAACGCGCTCGGGCAGATCCTCGAACTTCAGGTCGGCGCCGATCTGCGCAATCTGCTGAGAAAGGGACAGTTTCTTTTCCATAACGCAATTCCTCTCTTGATAGTGAATTTGGAAGAGGTCTTCCACTGCCCTTTCTTAAAGCAAATGGTATGCCAGTTTTCGCCGTTTCCGTATTCCGCGTTTTTCTTGTCGCTCCGTCCAAATCGCCCCGCTTCTTTTTGTGTAGTTATCACAGTATTTTTCTCTGTCCGTTGGGATTCGCCCCTCCCGGCACCACATCTGCTGCACTTTTTCTGTTCTAAGCGTTTCTATTTGAAACATAGTTTAAATTCATGTTGTATATTGAAACGTTTCATGATAAACTGCAAAAAGGTATGATGGTTCTTTTCATTTATTTTAACAGCTACCTTCTCAGTTTTCTATCTCTTATTAGGTAAAATTTTTATGTGCATTTTCACCTGTCCGTGCTGGGCTGCCACCCTGTTCACAACATTTGAATCCGCTCGGATCCGAAAGGAGTTCACACCATGCGCTGTAAGATCGGCATCGTTAGCATCGGTATGCTCAGTCAGGAGCTGACTCAGGCCGTCAATGGCCTGAGTCTTGATGCAGACTTCATTTTTTCAGAGACCCTGATGACCGAGGGGATGCGTCTGCCCCACGCGCTGGAGGATGCCGACGTTCTGATCTCCAGCGGATACAACAGTAAGCTGCTGAAGGAGGTCACCGACAAGCCCATCGTCAACATCGAGCCCAGTCTGTATGACATTCTCTCCGCCTACAGCGAAGCCATCACTTATGAAAAGGCCCATCCGGTCATTGTTTTCCCCATCAAGGAGTATACCGACCTGACTGAGCGCATCAGGAACCTGCTGGCTGTGCCCATCGTGATCGACGTGTACCATGATGTGATGGAGTTGCCCCGGCTGCTGCAGAAGCACTGGGACAAGGGCTGCCGCTGCATCATCGGCAGCGGTCTGGTGTGCAACGAGGCCCAGCTAATCGGGATGCACACCGTATTTCTTTACCCCCGTGAGTCCCTCCAGTCCTATATTCAAATGGCCTATGACAGTGCTGCGGCGCTGCGGGCCAAGTCTCAGGAGAACAAGCTGCTGGATCTGGCCCTGAACAACGCCCGGAACGCCATCCTGTTCACCGACGAGCACGGCACTATCCTCATCTGTAATC
>CAKUHX010000187.1 GCA_934659475.1 uncultured Oscillospiraceae bacterium | reverse complement strand
GGCTTCAGCTCAGCTTCAGCACTTCTCGAAGATGGTGGCAACGCCCATGCCGCCGCCGATGCACAGGGTGGCCAGGCCCTTCTTGGCCTCGTCCCGCTTGAGCATCTCGTGCAGCAGGGTGACGATGATCCGGGCACCGGAGGCACCCACGGGGTGACCCAGAGCGATGGCGCCGCCGTTGACGTTCACCTTGCTCATGTCGAAGCCCAGCTCCCGGGCCACGGCGATGGACTGGGCGGCAAAGGCCTCGTTGGCCTCGATCAGGTCCATGTCCTCGATCTTCAGGCCGGCCTTGGCCATGGCCTGACGGGAGGCGGGCACGGGGCCCACGCCCATGATCTTGGGATCCACGCCGCCCTGGCCCCAGCTGACCAGCTTGGCAATGGGCTTCAGGCCGTACTTCTCCACGGCCTCGCCGGAGGCCAGGATGATGGCGGCGGCGCCGTCGTTGATGCCGGAGGCGTTGGCGGCGGTGACGCGCTGGACGTGCTTGTGGGCGTCGGCCTCATGGACCTGGGTGACCTGGAAGGTGTGCTCGATGGTGTCCTCAACGCCCTCGGGACCCACGGGGAAGGCGCCGCGCAGCTTGGAGATGCTCTCGGCAGTCACGCCGGCGCGGGGGAACTCGTCCACCTTGAACTCCACGACTTCCTTCTTCTTCTTGACCATGACGGGGACGATCTCGTCCTCGAAGCGGCCGGACTTGATGGCGGCCTCCGCCTTCTGCTGAGAGGCGGCGCCGAACTCGTCCAGCTCCTGGCGGGTGATGCCCCACACGTCGCAGATGTTCTCGGCGGTGGTGCCCATGTGGTAGTTGTTGAAGGCGTCCCACAGACCGTCGCGGATCATGGTGTCAACGACCTTCTTGTCGCCCATGCGGGCGCCCCAGCGCTCCTCAGGCAGGGCGTAGGGGGCGGCGGACATATTCTCCATGCCGCCGGCCACGATGATGTCGGCGTCGCCGGAGGCGATGCAGCGGCCGGCCTCGATGACGGACTTCATGCCGGAGCCGCACACCATACCCACGGTGTAGGCGGGCACGGACATGGGCAGACCGGCCTTCAGGCTGGCCTGACGGGCGGGGTTCTGGCCCAGACCGGAGGTGAGGATGCAGCCGAACATGACCTCGTCCACCTGCTCGGGCTTGATGTTGGCGCGCTTGAGCGCCTCGCGGATCACGGTGGCGCCCAGCTCTACCGCGGGGGTATCCTTCAGGGAGCCGCCATAGGAGCCGATGGCGGTACGGCAGCAATTGACTACGTAAATGTCTTTCATGATCTCTTGAACCTCCATGTGTAAAGTGATGGCGCGCCCTTAGGCGCTGGTTCTACTTTGTTTTATTATAGCGGAGCTTTTCCGAAAAAGCAATCGGGTTTTCTCCTTTTCCCCATGCTCATCTTGCAAAATAGTTGTATATTTTTGACTATTCTGCGCTATTTTGAATAGAAGTTTGCATATATTGGCTGCGTTATTGGGACTGCGGCACGCTGTAGAGCGCCCCCACCTGGGCCCCGGTGTAGTACCAGGTGAGGATCTCTTTGAAGTCCTTCCCCTGGGCAGCAAGGGCGTTGGCTCCATACTGGCTCATGCCCACGCCGTGGCCGTAGCCCACGGTCTCAAAGGTGAAGCCATCCTCCCCATAGGTCACGGTGAAGCTGGCCGAGCGCAGGGAGAACAGGCTGCGCAGCTGCCCGCCGGTAAGGGTCACGCCCCCCACCGACATGGAGGCCACCCCGCCGGCGGAGTTCTCCGTCCGCCCGGTGAACCAGCCCTCCGGCGGGCCGGAGAGATCGGCTTCAGGATAGGCGGGCAGCACGGCCTGCCGCACCTGGTCGGGGGTCAGGGTGGTCTGGGTCCGCCAGTTGGGCACCTCCTCCCCCTCCGGGCTGTCCACCCCTTTCAAATAGGATACCTCCCGCCCCCACACCTCCACCGCGTCCACCGTCCGCCCAGCGGCGGAGGAGAAAAACAGGGCCTGGATGGGCGCGCCGTCGCAGAGGATGCCCAGGCCGTCGGTGTCCGCGATGGCGGCGGTGAGCTTGCCGCTGTACTCCCCGGCGTTCAGGCCCCAGCGGGCCCGGGCCAGGGCGGGGGCGGTATAGGCCTGACAGCAGGTGCTGTCGGCGCACACATCGGCCTGGGGGTGCTTTTCCGAGGGGCGGGCCTGTAGATCAACGGTATAGGTGCGGGCGGCGCAGGCCTGGGCCTTCAGGGCCTCCGGCCGGAAGGAGGCGGGCATCTCCGCTGCCACTACCCCCCACAGGTAGTCGGCCATGGTCAGCTCCTCCACCTGCCCCTCCTTGTTCAGCAGGCGCACCGTCCGGGTGCTGTCCGCGCTCTGGCCGGGGGCGGGGGAACTCTGCTCCGGCGGGGTCAGCACGGCGGGCTCCTGCCCTGACGGCTCCAGAGCCAGCAGGGGCTCCCCCCGGCACAAAAGGGCGGGCAGAAGGGTGAGGACCGCCGCCATCAGCACCCCCAGCGCCGCCGGGGACAGGCCGGGCAGCTGCGGGGCCGCCCACCGGCGCTGCCGCTTTCCGTATTCCGCCATGGATCTATGCACCTCCTTATTTTAGTGTGTGGTATAGGGGGCGTGTGAGCCGCAGGCGGGTCGATGAGGACATCGGCCCCTACGAGAGATCACGGACGTTACACGCCGTAGGGGCGGATGTCCTCATCCGCCCGATGTTATAGGTTTGTGCGACGTGGCGTTAGAATTCGTAGGGGCGGATATG
>CAKUHX010000186.1 GCA_934659475.1 uncultured Oscillospiraceae bacterium | reverse complement strand
ATACCGTCCTTCCAGTCGCCCTTGGAGTGGTCATTCTTGTCCCGCCAGAGGTGATAGGGTTCGATGCCCAGCAGCACATCCACATAGGGCAGACACCGGGTGCAAAAATCCCGGGCATCTTCCCAACTCCACAGGGCGCTGCGGAAATTGCCGTCAAAGCTAATGGTCATGTCCTTGGCCCGGGCTGTTTTCAGGCAATCCAGAACCAGTTTGGCACAGCTGGGAGACAGTGCTGGCGTGATCCCGCTGAGATGAAGCCAGTCAAAGCCATCCAGCAAACTATCCAAATCGACCTTTCTGAAATCGTATTCTGTGATGGCGCTGTGCTTGCGGTCATATGTGACCTTGCTTGGCCGGATACCGTAGCCCGTTTCCAGATAATAGGTTCCCATCCGATGTGTCGGTGTCTCCTCCGGTGTGCTCAGAATCATCGGCGTGCAATGGACATCATTGCTGCGCAGCATCCTTATTGCACTTTTGCCCAAGCTATTATTGGGGACCACACTGAAAAAAGTGCTGTCGATCCCCAGATTGGCCAGGGACAACGCAATATTGGCTTCGCTGCCGCCGTAGCTTACTTCAAACGTAGTAGCGACCCGTATTTTATCATAGTTTGGCGGCGTTAACCGCAGCATGATCTCGCCGGCAGTGATGAATTTCTTTGCGCATATACCGTTCTTTGTAGAGTCTGGATGGAGTGTTATTCTCATTGTTTTTCTTTGGCAGAGTGTGAGACGATCAGCGTTGGATGCGGCCAGAGCCGTCACCGCCAGCCAGCTTTTCAACCTCGGACACAGTGACCATGTTATAGTCGCCCTCGATCGTATGCTTCAAAGCGGAAGCGGCCACAGCAAAATCCACAGCCTGTTGGGTGCTTTTCCCATTGAGAAGAGAGTAGATCAAACCGCCGCCGAAAGAGTCCCCTCCTCCTACGCGGTCGATGATCCGGACCTCATACTTTTTGGAAAAGCAGTACTCATCGGCCTGCGCATCATACAGCATGGCGCTCCAACCGTTATCAGAGGCTGAGTGAGACTCACGCAGCGTGATGGCTACTTTCTCAAATCCAAATTTGTCAGCCAGTTGCCTGGCAACAGACTTGTAGCCCTCGTGATTGATCTCGCCTGCATAGATATCCGTAGCCTCAGCCTCAATGCCGAATACATCTTTCGCATCCTCCTCATTGGAGATGCACACGTCTACGTACTGGCACAAATCGGTCATGGCTTCCCGGGCCTGCTGTCTTGTCCACAGCTTGCCGCGGTAGTTCAGATCACAGGAGACCTTCACGCCTTTTGCCTTAGCTGCCTTGCAAGCGTCCCGGCAGATATCCACTACATTGGGACCCAGCGCCGGAGTGATGCCGGTAAAGTGGAACCAATCCACGCCCTCGAAAATCTTGTTCCAGTCAAAATCAGCGGTGGTAGCCTCCTGAATAGCAGAATGTGCCCGGTCATAAATACACACGGAGCCGCGCTGGGAAGCGCCCTTCTCATTGAAATAGATGCCCACACGGCTACCCCCGCGGACGATCATAGAAGTGTCCACGCCATACCGGCGCAGAGAATTGACCGCAGCCTGTCCGATGGCATGAGACGGAAGCTTCGTAACATAGGCAACATCCATGCCATAGTTGGCTAAAGAGACAGCCACATTGGCTTCACCCCCGCCGAAGGAGAACTCCAGATGATCGGCCTGGACAAAGCGTTCATAATTGTAGGGCTGAAGACGGATCATCAGCTCGCCAAAGGTGACAACTTTCATATTCAACACTCCTTATTGTCATAAAGCGGTTTCCTGAGATTCCCTGCTTTGCAGGTTACCCGGTCATCTCTTTACAAGATGGATCGCAAAGCCGCACAACTCGTCTTTGAGGTAAATGGCTTTAGTAGCCCCTTTTGCATCGGTTTTGCGGGTGGCTTCATCAAAGGCAACGCCCTGACGCGCCAGGTGGTAGATCGCCCGGTCTACGCTGTTGGTCCCAATGGCAATATGACCCTTGGCACCCAGATAAGGGTGCTTCATACATTCTACGGATGTACCGGCAAAGATAGAGGAATTTCCGGGCTTATACTCCAGGCCAAAAAGGCTGCACAGCGTCTTTGCAGTTGTCTCAGCTTCAGCTTCGTTCTCACAATTGATGCCCACATGGTGGATGGAAAAACCGAGCATAGTCTTAACTGCTTCGCGGCAGATGCGAGTGATCTCATCCCACTTCTCGTTTTCGATGAGTTCTTTCTTTACCATCCAGGTCCCGCCGCAGGCGGCAATTTGGTCAAAGGTAAGGTAATCCATCAGGTTTTTTGTATTTACACCGCCGGTAGGCATCCACTTCAGTGTCTTGTAGGGACCGGCCAGAGCTTTGATCTTGGCGATCCCCCCGTTTTGCTCGGCAGGGAAGAACTTAACGACCTCAAGGCCCAGAGCCATGGCTTGCTCCATTTCGCCGCCGGTAGCAGTACCGGGCAGCATCAAGGCCCCCTTAGAGAGACCGTATTTAACCATGTCCGGGTTAAAACCAGGGCTGACGATAAATTGGGCCCCAGCGTCCAGTGCGCGATCCAACTGCTCGCGCGTAAGGACTGTGCCTGCGCCGACAAGCATATCGGGAACCTCTCTGGAAATAGCCCGTATGGCATCTTCAGCTGCCGCAGTGCGGAAAGTGACCTCCGCTGCGGGCAGACCGCCCGCCGCCAATGCATGGGCCAGGGGAACAGCTTTGGAGGCATCATCGAT
>CAKUHX010000185.1 GCA_934659475.1 uncultured Oscillospiraceae bacterium | reverse complement strand
GTCATGACCGTGCCGTCCACCGTGACAGTCACCTTTGCCGGATCATAGGTCTGAGCCATACTTTACGCTCCTTTCTGCTTACAGGCTGGCCTTGAGCACACCGCGGACTGTCACACCATGAATGGCAGCCATGCGCTCCGCTTCCCAGCGGATATCGGGGATGCGGCGGCTCTCGATCTGTTCCTGCGTCGCTTCGCTGCGACGCGGAATCACAACGCTGTATTTGCCCTTCCCCGTATCAGGATCTTTGGCAATCAGGCCGAGGGACGTTGCGGCATCCAGCGCCGTCAGCACCGCGCCCGCAATCTGGGTAATCCCCGCATCACTGTATTCAATGCGGGGACTGCCGACCAGCACCTTGTGCAGCTCATCTTTCATACGCATGGCAATGTAGTCTGCGGCCAGTACGGCGTCGATCCATTCACCGTCCGCCATCACGCCATGCTTGATGTAGGTCTGTTTGCCCTCAGTCGTCAGGACATTGACGTTGTTGGTCATCAGCGCATCCAGCTCGGTTTTCGTCAACATCGGCGCTGCGCAATCGGCAGGCTGTTTGAACTTCCAGGTAATGCCCTGGGGATAGTAGCTGCCCGCAAGGCCGACCCAAGCCGCCGCGGTATACTGACCGCTCTCCGCATAAAGCAGGATGCTGCGCTTGCTGGATACCGTCGCGCTTTTGTTTGACGTCTGTGCCACATACAGCTTGCGGGCGTCCTGCGTTCCGGCAAGCTGCTGCGCTTCCGTGGGTTCGGTCGCATCCGCCCAGGCCGCAATCGCTTCGATCATATTCTCGTCCGTCTGATCGGTCATCAGCAGATACCAATCGTCGTTTGCAGCGCGAATGGTATCCAACGCCGCCGTCATTCCCTGCGCATTCGATGGTTCCGCAATACCGACCGCTGCAACAGACGGCAGCGTAGGCGACTGTCCGAACAGCGCAGCCGCCATCTTGCCGACCTCACTCGTCTCGCCAAACGCCGCCTTCACCGCCGCTGCGTCCTTGTATTCCGCATAATCTTTCGCGCCCGCCGTGCTGACCAGCAGCACGCGCAGGTAATCCGTCGGGATACCTTTGGCAGCCTGTTCAACCAGCACAACCACATCATTGGGATGCGTGCTCATTTTCTTCACTCCTTTTCCCGCGCGGCGGCATGGAGAATTGCCGGGCGCGTATCCGTATCCATCACCGTGTAGCGCAGCCGCACGTCAAAACCGTGCCGCCGGGCTACGTCCACATAATCCAACGCACTGCGCGGCGCGATGGGTTCCACATCCACAACCACTACGCCCGCATCTGAAAGCGCCTGATACCCGGAGAGATAGAACCATTTCCGCGCAAGATACGCCAGCGCCATGGCCTGATCGTCTCCGAAGCGGGTGCTTCCGTCCTCTTGATCGCTATTGTAAGCACAGGCTGTGACAGACAGCGTTGCTTCCACCTGCGCCGTGCGGGTTACCATTACATCGTCAGTACCGCTTCCAGCGGCCAACGTTTCCGATCCGTTCCCGGGAATCAGCTCCTGCACAAACTGGTAGTAAAAATAGGGGGCTGCCGCCTCCGCCACGATCTGATCGCTCAGCACGACCGGCCGGTGCGTATAGCCATGAAGCCCCTGCACAACCAGGTCGCGCAGTTCAGTCGCCGTCATAGCGAATCGCCTCCTTACGCTTGAGAATATAGCGCCGCAAAGGATGCAGACCGCCGTAAGCCAGCTCTGCCGTGACGATGTAACGTTCATTTCCGGTTATGATCTCGCTGCTGAGCAGCAGTGCATGCTCCGTGTAGAGCTTGCGGCTGTCTCTTGCCGACGTACCCTGCGGCGCATACTGCAAATCCTTCTCGGAGAGCGGCAGCAGCGCGCCGCGAAAAGCAATCTCTTCCGGCGTGCCGCGCCGGTACTGGCCGCCATGCTCCGCATCATAAACCGGTTCCGGATAGCGCAGCTCTGTGCAGGGCTGCTGCGTCCAATCCGGCAGTTTGGGGCTCATCATGCCCAGATCACCTCGTAAGTTATCGAATTCCGCAGCCGTCCGCTGGACATCAATGGTTTGTTATGCCTGGGATCCGCTGCCAGCGTGATGGCAGATTTAGGCGGTGCAAGCGTGCCCATGTAGCGCTTGACGATGCCGACCGCCGCATTTCCGATTTGATCCGCTGCCTGCTGTGCCGTGATTTCTCCGGTGATAACGCTCCCGACCGCCCGCTCTACCGCGCGGCACAGCACGTCCTTCTTCGCGTCATAGGATGCGCGGATGAAGGATCGCTCCGGAATGGTCACCTGACTGACCAGCATATACAGGAATTCCAGCTTGTTCTCCGGCAGCGGCCGCACCAGCCAGCTCACGGCGGGATTGCTGTCGTCTTGCCAAACGAAAGCGTCGTCAAAGTCCGCTGGCTTGGCCTTCCTGGCACGGGGGCTGCACGGAATCGCCAGAGTCCGTGCGCGCGAATGACGGATCGTCGCACCGAACTCATGCACATTGGCAATCATCAGCAGTTCGCCGTCCTCCTGCCCCAGCACGCCCACGCGGATCGTCATACCGCCGAGCTTTTGCAGCTCCGGGCGCACCTTGTCCAGCCACGCCGCATAATCGTCCCGAAGAATCGTGACCGGCATCTCAGCACAGCCTCCTGTGCCGCCGGATGGTTTCCAGCCAGCTCTGCGGTGTTTCCGTGCTCCATTCCCAATGCACATCGGAAATGGAGAAAGAACGCAAGCCGGAATTCCCGCCGTTGGAAAGCCGGCCGACAATATC
>CAKUHX010000184.1 GCA_934659475.1 uncultured Oscillospiraceae bacterium | reverse complement strand
GGCCAGGGGCCCGGCGTCGGTGGTAAAGCGGAAGGTGAGCTTATAGGAGTACAGGGCCTGTCCGTGGCGGCCGTACTTCCGGTTCTCCCGCTCGCTGCCGTACTTGCCGTCGCCGATGAGGGGGTGGCCCGCGGCGGCGAACTGGGCGCGGATCTGGTGGGTCCGCCCGGTGATCAGGTCACACTCCACCAGGGACAGACCGTGACTCTCCGTCAGCACCCGGTAGAGGGTCACGGCGGTCTTGGCCCCGGGCTGGGGCTTGCTGCGGACGTAGACCTGCTTCTTCACCTCGTCCTTCCAGAGATAGCCCTCCAGCTTGCCCTCCTTCCGGGGCATTTTGCCCTGCACCACGCAGAGGTAGTATTTATTCAGCTCCCGATCGCGGATCTTCTGGTTCATCACCCGCAGGGCCTCGGCGTTCTTCGCGGCGATGACGATGCCGCCGGTGTTCCGGTCGATGCGGTTGCACAGGGCGGGGGCAAAGGAGTTCTCCCAGTAGGGGGACCACTCCTTCTTCTGGTACAGATAGGCCTGCAGGTGGGTCAGAAGGGTGTTCACCCGCTCGTTCTCGTCGGGGTGCACCACCATGCCGGGGCGCTTGTCCAGCAGGAGGATGTTTTCGTCCTCATAGAGGATATTCAGCCTGGGCTGGTACAAAGAGAGAAAGGCGTTTTCCGGCGTGGGCTTGTCAAAGAACTCGTCGTTGATATATAATTGCAGAACGTCCCCCACATTCAGCCGGGTGTCCCGCTTGGCCCCCTTGCCGTTGAGCTTGACCCGCTTCAGCCGGATGTATTTCTGGGCCAGAGGGGCGGGCAGCAGGGGCAGAGTCTTGGCCAGCCAGCGGTCCAGCCGCTGCCCCGCGTCGTTTTTGGATATGGTAAATTCCTTCATGGCAGATCCTCTTCCAAAGGGCTGATCTTTTGCCGCCCGCCCAGAAGGGGGCGGCAAAGCCTGTAGATAGCTTGCACGAAAAAAATATATTTGTCAACCATAAAAAAGGTTTGACATTATGTCCCAGATCCAGTATAATACTCTCCGTACCATTATGCGAGTATGGGCCCGCGTGACCCGGGGAGGGAATTATGCGTCTGGAATTGAAGGACATCATCCATGTCCCTGACGGGAAGAAGTCCTTCGACTATCAGACGGATCTGTCCGGCCTGGAGTTCTACGGACGTAAGCCCTTTGCCCACCCTGTCCATGTTCAGGGCTGCGTGACCAACCACGCCGGCGCCCTTGTGCTGGAGGGGACGATCCGTTCCACTTTGGAGTTGGTGTGCGACCGCTGCGGGAAGGCCTTTTCCCGGGAAAAGACAGTGGCGCTGGACACCCTGGTGGCCGACCACCTGGAGGAAGAGGAGAGCGACAGCGACATCTTCCTGCTGGACGGCACCCAGCTGGATCTGGACGAAGTCGTGTCCACGGTGCTGATCCTCGAAATGGATACCAAAAACCTTTGCTCAGACGACTGTAAAGGGCTGTGTGCCAAGTGCGGAGCCGATTTGAATTTGGGCCCCTGCCGGTGCAGACCTGAGACAGACCCCCGGTGGGCGGCCCTGTCGCAGCTTCTGGATCAAGCTGAGGAGAACTAATGTAAAGTCCAAGTGCCTGGATGGGCACGCAAACCGAAGGAGGTGTCAACCATGGCGGTTCCTAAGAGAAAAGTGTCCAAGGCCCGGCGCGATAAGCGGCGCAGCTCCCACTGGAAGCTGGAGACTCCCGGTATCGTGACCTGCCCCAAGTGCGGGGCGTTCCGGCTGCCTCACCGGATGTGCAAGAATTGTCTGACCTACAATGGCCGTTCCTTTGGCCAGGTGGAGGCCCAGCAGTAATTTGCCGTAAAAAAGCCCGCTGTGTTTTCACAGCGGGCTTTTTTCTGTCCCCGGGGCAGGCGGGGCCGGCGGGAGGAAAGAGGTTACAAAAAAGTTACAAATTTTACGCCCGCGGTGGCAAAACAGCATTTACATAACGCAGGATCTGTGTTACACTGAACGGGACGGTCGAACGGTGCCGGATGCTTTGCGGAACAAAAAAGATCCGTCGGAACGGAAACAAAAAACGCGGTCCAGCGTCTGAATGATAAGAGATCGAACGGCAGGAGGCAAGTCCATGGTACGGCTGATCGACGTACAGAAGGAATACGAAAACGGGACCAAGGCCCTGAAAGGCGTGAACCTGCGCATTGACGACGGGGAGTTCGTCTTTCTGGTGGGGCCGTCAGGCTCCGGCAAGTCCACGGTGATCAAGCTGATCACCGCCGAGATCGCCCCCACCGAGGGGCGGCTGATGGTGAACGGCTATAACCTGAACAACATCCGCCCCCGGCAGGTGCCCTATATGCGCCGCACCCTGGGGATCATCTTCCAGGACTTCCGCCTGATCGAAAAGAAGACGGTTTACGATAATCTGGCCTTCGCCATGAAGGCGGTGGGGGCTTCCAACCGGGAGCTGCGCCGCCGCATCCCCTATGTGCTGGAGCTGGTGGGGCTGGAGAAGAAGGGGGCCAACTACCCCGGCGAGCTGTCCGGCGGCGAGCAGCAGCGGGTGGCCATCGCCCGGGCGCTGGTGAACAACCCCAGCATGATCATCGCCGACGAGCCCACGGGCAACCTGGACCCCCAGCGCTCCCTGGAGATCATGATGCTGCTCGAGCGCATCAACGCGCTGGGCACCACCGTGCTGGTGGTGACCCACGAGAAGAATCTGGTCAACCGCTTCGGCAAGCGGGTCGTGGCCATCGAAAACGGACGCGTCAT
>CAKUHX010000183.1 GCA_934659475.1 uncultured Oscillospiraceae bacterium | reverse complement strand
ATTCTGATTGGCAGAGCTAATTGGCGGATCGACGGTCAACAGTTGGACACCGGTGGGCTGCTCGTAGATCGCAGTGAGGGTGACGTCCGAATTGGACTTCAGGTTCTCGCCCGGCTGATAGGTGGTTCCATCTCCGGCTTTCCACCCCTTGAAGCTCATGCCATTGGGCGTAAGGAACCGGTTTGCCAGCACCGTAACGCCGTCCGCTTTCCGTGCGCTCTGGTAGACCTTGCTCTGGCCGGCGATGTCGCTTCCTCCGCTCGCATCATACTGATACGTCACGGTAAAGTAGGTGCGGTTATTTTCATCCGTGGGGCGCTTATCGTCCGGGTAGATGGTCTCGCCGGGATTGACGGAGCCGTTATTATCGGGGGCGACAATGGTGCCATCGGGCAAGACCACGCTGCCGTCGGGCGGAATAACGGGGCCGGTGGGCGTATCCACCGTAGCACCATTCGGAACCTTGACACTGCCGGGAACAGGAGCATCTGTGAATTCCGGCTTATCACCGCCGTTGGGGTTGACGGTCGTGTTATCGCCAGCGGTGTCAATATTACCGTCCGGTCCGGGAACCGTGATAGAGCCATCCGAATTGACTTTTGCCCATACAGCCTTGAGCGTCAGGTTTTCTGTTGCTTGAACGCTCTGGCCGGCATTGTAGAAGATGTCCCTATCCTTCATCCAGCGCAGGAACGTATATCCCGTGTAGGTGAAGGGGTTCGGCATGATGGTGAAGTCCTCATTAGCAACGGCAAAGCTATTTGCCGTCTTGTTTTCGCCGTTGTTGCTCTGGTAGGTCACGGTGAAAACAGTGGGCTTGGGGCTTACCTCATTGCCGTTTTCATCCTTTACATCGGGGGTCGTGCCATCTTTACCGGGGACTGTGATCGTGCCATCCGGCTTGCCGTTGCTGTTCCCGTCAGGGCGGTTGATGATGACCGTGCCATCCGGCTTGAGGATGCCGCCGTCCGGCAGAGAGATCGTCTCATTACCAATGGTGACGCTGCCGCCCTTGGGGATCTCGATGTCGCCGGTATCGGGATCGCGGGTGGGATTATTGCCCTTGCCGTCGCCCTTTGCTGTGGCGTTGTTATCCTCCGTGTTCGGGTTGCCGTCCTCACCGGGAACGGTGATGGACCCGTCCGCGTTCACGCGGTACCACTGAGCATAAAGCGTCCAGTTATTGTTCAGCGTGGTGACCGTGACCTCGGTATTGGGCTTGTACTGGTCGCCGCTGCCGTTGGGGTTGGTGTTCCAGCCGCCGAAGTTCCAGCCAGGGACAGTGAAGCTGCTGAGCCGGAGCATCATGCGGAAGCTGGTGCCGGTGTTATCGCTGGCCTTTTGCACATCGTCGGTATCCGGCGTGCCGCCGTTGGGCTTATAGGTGATGGTAACAACGTTTGTCCCCTCGCCCTTGAGCCACTGTGCATACAGCGTCAGGCTCTTGCCGGTCACGCCGGTGATCGGAGCACCCGCCGCATAGTTCGTGCCGCTGCCGCCTGCGTTGGTATCCCAACCGTTGAAGGTCGCGTTGCCGGGGGCGGCAAAGGGATTGACGATGGTTTTCAGCGTGGCGTCATTCTTGGCAAGCTGCTTGACCACATCGCCGGTGCCGCCGTTGGGCTGGTAGATGATGGTGATGTAGCCAGTGGGAGTCTTTTCGGGCAGCTTGTCATCGGGGTTGATCGTACCGCCGTCGCTGCCATCAGGGTTCTTAGGCAGTTCGATGGTGCCGTCCGGCTTCACGATGGTGCCTTCCGGGACCTTGATGTCCTCCTTCTTGCCGTTGGGGTAGTTCGGATCGCTGGGATCGGGACGGGTCACCGTGCCAGTCTCGCCGGTGGGGACCTTCACGCTGCCTGCGGGGTTGTCCACATCTTCAAGATCCTTGCCGCCATCCGGCTTGACGATCACATCGTCCTCGCCGCCGATCTTATCATCCTTACCCGGCAGGACTACCGAACCGTCTGTGCGTTCATAGACGAAGATGACGTTATGCGTGGGATTACTTGGCGTAAAGGTGAGGCTCGTACCACCAGTGAGAGCGCCGCCGTCCAGTTTGTAGCCGGTCACACGATAGCCATCGTATGGGTCGGGAGTGATGGTAGTCCCCACGTTGCGGGTGACCGTCTGCTGTTTGTCCGTTCCCATCTGGAAACCGCGGTATTCGGCCTTGACCGTGATAACGGATTGATAGGCGCCGATGTTCTCCTCAACCGTGATGTAGTGGTAGACCACTGTAACATCGCTCATCAGATCGGTCAGGGTGAGTGCGTTGGCGTTCTCGTTCCACTCGGTCGGGAAGGATGTTTCACCGCCGCCGGTTTTGCCGCCCGAAAGGGTGATGCCCTTGAGGACGTAGCCGCCCATGCTGGGAGGCGTCAGTGTCAGCGTACCGGCTTGGATCTGAGGCGTAGTATTCCCCTTGACGACCTCGTAGGGTGTGCCGTGCGCGGTCGCCGTGTTTGTGCCGAGTTTGGTCTGCGTCGTCACCTTGACAAAATTGTTCTTGTAGGTGAACTCAATGCGCTGCGCCTGCGTTCCGGTCCCGCCCGCAACGGTGAGGCTCTTCGTTTCTTCCGCGCCGGAAGCCGTCACATACTTACCATCCTCCAGCGTAGCGGGAGCCTTGGCGGTGAAGGCTTCGCCCACCGCGGCAGACGCCGTGTAGGAGAGGATCGTTTTGCCATCTCCATCCTTAAAGACGACCTCGATGTCTCCGGAGGATTTCTGACGATAGGTAAACTCAACCGTGAGATCCCCGGTGCTTTCGACCTTGCTGATGATTTTCGTC
>CAKUHX010000182.1 GCA_934659475.1 uncultured Oscillospiraceae bacterium | reverse complement strand
GCGTTCCAGAGCTCTTGGCCGTTGGCGCCAAAGCCAGTCAGCAGGTTGGGGTTCAGGGCGATGATGTAGGCCATGGTCATAAAGGTGGTCAGACCGGCCAGGATCTCGGTGCGGACGTTTGTGCCGTTCTCCTTCAGGTGAAACAGCTTCTCCATTGGGATCTCCTCCGTTTTTATTGAATTGTTTTTGGCCCTTCCGGGCCGTACACACACTGGGAAGGCCGCAGCCTGAAAACAGGCCCCTTCCCACACTTCTTTATCTTATCTAAATTCCCACAAAAACACAAGACAAAGTTCGACTGCGGGTTTGACAATTGCGGGACAGTCGATTACAATAAACGTTATGGGAACTGACCAAATTTTCTCTTTTGAAAGGAAGAGGACCACCAATGACCTATGAAATGAAGATCGCCGGGCTGACCCGGCACCTGCCCCTGTGCCGCATCACCGACGATCTGTATATCGGCGCCTTCGTTATGCTGGGCGACCAGGAGATCTGCGTGGCCGGGGCGGCGGAGCTGCTCAAGCGCGTGCCCGGCGAGTACGACTATCTGCTGACGGCGGAGACCAAGGGCATCCCCCTGGTCCATGAAATGGCCCGGCAGACCGGGGCCAAGACCTATTTTATCGCCCGGAAAGAGGTCAAGACCTATATGCCCGATGCCGTGGGGGTAGAGGTGAACTCCATCACCACCCAGCACCGGCAGCAGCTGTTCCTGTCCGGCGAGGATGCCGCCATGATCCGGGGCAAGCGCATCCTGCTGGTGGACGACGTGATCTCCACCGGCGAGAGCATGCGGGCGCTGGAGACCCTGGTGACCAAGGTGGGCGGCGTCGTGGCCGGCCGCATGGCCATCCTGGCCGAGGGCGACGCCCAGACCCGCAGCGACATCGTCTACCTGGAGAAGCTGCCCGTCTTCGATCCCGACGGCACCATCAAGGGCTGAGAACGTCATAAAAAGCCCCTGTCTGTACAAACAGGCAGGGGCTTTTTTATTAGGGGAAGGGCATCAAAAGATCCAATTCACCGGTCACCGGAACACCACGTTTTCCGAGATCTCGCTCAGGGCCCGGGCGGCCTCCATGTCGTACCGGCCGCAGCGGGCCAGGTCGGATAGGGTGAGGATGCCCACCACCCGGCCCTTCTCCACCACCGGTAGGCGGCGTACCTGCTGCTGGGCCATCAGGGCCCCCGCCTGAAGGCAGTCCATATCCGGGCTGGTATAGGCGCAGGCGCGGGACATGATGTCCCGCACGGGGGTCTGGGCCGGGTCGTCCTCCGGGGCGATGCACCGCAGGATGATGTCCCGGTCGGTGACCATCCCCCGCAGCCGCCCCTCCCGGCTGCACACGGGCAGGGCCCCCACATTGTGCCGGGACAGCAGCCGGGCGGCCAGGGCCGCAGAGGAGCCCGGCTCCACCGTCACCACGCCGGAGGTCATCAGTTCCTTCACCAACATAAAAACACCGCCTTTTCCGGCCCCGTCCCGGCGGGACGGAGCGCCGTTCTCTCACTGTCCCTATCCTGCCCCGGTGTCGGGCGGATCATACGGGCATATCCGCCCGGCCCCCGGCATAAGGTGGCATTATCCTGCAAAAGAGGGGGCGGTGCGTTGAAGGGAAACGGGGACAGGCTGCTCCGGGCGGTGCGCCGGGGCGTGGGGCTGGCGGTGTGCGCGGTGCTGGTCTGGATGGCGGCGGTCACGGCGGACCCGGCGGCAGTAGAGACTGTCCTGACCGGCGGAGAGGAGCGGACAGCGGTGGCTCTGCTGGCGGGGCAGACCAGGGTGCCGCCGGCGGAGACACAGGAGGGGGCACTGGAGCTTCTTCTCCGGCGCAGCCCTCTTCTGGCCCAGGGGCGGGGGACCATCCTGTCCGGCGGGCGGGAGGGAGAGGAGCAGGAGCACGGGCAGCCTGTGGAGGAGCACGACGATGATATGGACCAGCCTAAACTCCAGCCCCCCGCCAGTCAGGATGGGATCCTGGAGCTGACCGCCAAGGGGAAGGAGGGCAGCCAGTACCTCTCCCGGGATGGGCTGTATCTCTATGACCGCAGCAAGCTGGAGCTGACTCCGGCGGTGCTGGACGAGGGCAAGGTGGACTTTACCCTTGGGGAGGGCCCCCAGATCCTGATCTACCACACCCACGGCAGCGAGGCCTACGCCCAGAGCGACGGCGAGACCTATACCGAGAGCGACCCCTACCGCACCACCGACTGCACCCACAACGTGGTCCGGGTGGGGGAGGAGATGGCCCGGATCTTCCGCAGCTATGGCTTTCAGGTGATCCACGACACGGAGCTGTACGACTACCCCGCCTACAGCGGGGCCTATGAGCGCTCCGGCGCGGCGGTGCGCCGGTGGCTGGAGCAGTACCCCACCATCCGGCTGGCTCTGGATGTGCACCGGGACGCCCTGGTGGGGAACGACGGCGCGATCTATAAGCTCATCACTCAGGAGAACGGCCGCCGGGCGGCCCAGGTGATGCTGGTGGTGGGCACGGGACACGACGGGTGGAAGGACAATTTGGCCCTGGGGGTGCGCGTCCAGCGGGAGCTGCTGGCGGACTATGTGACCTTGGCCCGGCCGGTGGTGCTGCGCAGCGGGAAGTATAACCAGGACTGCCTGTCCGGCAGCCTGCTGGTGGAGGTGGGAGGACACGGGAATACCCTCACCGAGGCCCTGGCGGGTGCGCAGCTGTTCGCCGTCAGCGCCGCCCAGGTGTTCTCCGGCCTGCGGGAGTAGAGAGAAGGACAGCAGCAGACCCCCGGCCGCAAAGCGGCCGGGGGCCTGTCAGCTTGTCAAAAAAGTCTTTTTGA
>CAKUHX010000181.1 GCA_934659475.1 uncultured Oscillospiraceae bacterium | reverse complement strand
GAAAAAGTAGTGGAACGCAGAGATACGGGAAGGAAGATAGTTACGAAAGAAACCCAGGAAGGGTGTCTTTCGTTTTTGATCATAAGATCATGGAACTTTTTCAAAGTTTCATGATCTTCTCCAGCTTGTCGAAAAGACTTTTTCGACAAGCTGGCAGGCGGCAGATACTTTGTATCTGCCGCCTGCTTGGAACGGATAGAAAGCTCACAGCCCCTCTTTTTTCAATCCCCGGTTGAAATACAGGATGGCGGTCAGAGAGATGGCGTCCACGATGGTCTGCACCCACATACAGCCATACAAGGGGAACAGCCGGTCCATCAGGAACAGCAGGGGGATGTCCAGCACGCCCTTGCGCAGCACGGAGCAGATCAGGGACTGCCTGACCTTGCCGATGGCCTGGAAGTGGATGATCATGGGGTAGCACAGGGACATAAAGGGCATGGACACCATCAGCCGCCGCAGGAAGGCGGCGCCGTACCGGATGGTGAGGGGGTCGTCGATGAACAGGGCGGTGCACTGGGGGGCAAACAGCTCGAAGAGCACCAGGGTGAACAGGCTGAAGCCCAGGGCGATGGCGCAGCCGGTCTTTAGCACGTCCCGCCGCCGCTGCTGGTTGCCGGAGGAGAAGTTGTAAGCCAGCATGGGCAGGATGCCGTTGGCCACGCCGATGGAGAAGTACAGGGTCAGGTTGTCGATCTTCTTGGCGATGCCCAGTCCGGCTACGGCCTCGGTGGCGTATTTGGAGACGAACTTGGCCTGGGCCGCCACGGCCACCACCGTCAGCCCGATCTGCAGGGCGGAGGGGAAGCCGATGGACAGGATGCGGCCCACATGCTCCTGGGCATACCTCAGAAGCCGGGGGTCCACCCGCAGTACAGTGGAGCCGGGGCGCAGCAGGATATTGCTCAGCAGGAACAGGGCGGCGGTAAGGTTGGAGATCATGGTGGCGGCCCCCGCCCCGGCGGCCCCCATCCCAAGGAACTGGGGCAGGATGAAGATGGGGTCCAGGGCGATGTTCAGCAGCCCGCCCAGGGTGACCCCCCAGAAGGCCCGGCCGGCGCTGCCCTCTGCCCGGGTCAGGTTGGCCAGCAGGGTGTTCATGACGGTGGGCAGGGCGCCGATGACGATCACCCACTGGGCGTAGTTCCGGGCGGTGTCATAAATGTCGGCCTTGGCCCCGCACAGAGCGAGGATGGGCCGGGCCAGCAGGGCGAACAACAGGGAGTACAGCAGGGCGCAGAACACTCCGCCCCAGAAGGAGACGGCGGAGATCTGGGCGGCCTGATCCTCCCGCTTGCGGCCCAGCGCCTGGGCCAGCCGGCTGGCCCCGCCCACGCCGAACAGGTTGGAGATGGCGGTGAGCATCAGAAAGGCGGGAAAGGCCACGGTGACGGCGGCCGTCTGAACAGGGTCATCCAGCATCCCGACGAAATAGGTGTCCGCCAGATTGTAGATCAGCACCACCATCTGGCTGGCCACGGCGGGCATGGCCTGCTTCAGCACGGCCTGCCGCACGGGCATGGATTCGAACACATAGGTCTTTTCACTGCTGATCGTCGGCATAACGGTCAGGCCCCCAATCGTTTTTCACATTTTCATAGGCTTGCACGGTCAGGCGGAAGAAGGTCTGCCGCTCTTCCTCCGTCATGTGCTCCAGCAGCAGGCTGCCCGTCCGCTCCCGGTTGCGGATCATCAGCCGGCCCAGCCGGCGGCCACTCTCGGTGGGAAAGACGGACTGCCGCCGCCGGTCGGTGGAGGAGCGGCGCAACCCGATCCAGCCCCGGGCCTCCATCCGCTGCACGATGCCCCAGGCGGTCTGGTGGGTGATGCCCATATAGTCCTTCAGGTCGCTGATGGAGGCCCCCTCGTTCAGCAGGAAGAACTGCAGGCCGTCCGCCTGAGAGGCGGTGAGCCCCAGGGCCTGGAGGTGGCGGTTGCGGTTTTGGATGATGGTGTTGGACAGCGTCAAAAGCAGTCTGGCCAGCTTGTTTTCCATTTTTTGATCCATATCTGTGCCCTCATACGGTGGGAGATGCCCCGTCGCCGGTGATAAAAAATACAGCACGCTGTACACCCAAAGAATACAGCGTGCTGTATAAGTTGTCAAGGGGGTAGGATGCGGAAACGATACTTTGCACGGCGGCAGCAGGGGGGCGGAGCCGTTCCGCCGGCGGGGCGGCCCGGCATTTTTGTAGAAATATCACAAAATGCGGGGAAAAGACCGGCGGAAATTTCCAGAGCCGGGGGACTTTACAAGGACAGTCTCTGTCCTGTATAATCGTGTCAACATCCAGATAGAGGCGCGGTATCCATCAGTACCGTCCCGCAAGGCCAGGCAGCCGCGGGGCAGGAAAGGGGCCACCGCCGAAGTACCAGAGAAGTGCCTGCTTCTCCGGCGCTGGGTCGGCAGAGAACATCTGTCGGACTGTCACAAAGCTATTTTGTGAAGCGCTATCGACGGAGACCTGCTGCGGGGCATTTATCCCCCGTTGTTTTGTCATTCCGCGGACCGCTTTCAAAAAAGCGGTCCGCTTTTTTGATGCCCTCCGAAAATCGAGCGTCTGGATCAGAAGTCAGTCCCTGTGGGACGCATCGACACTCCCGTCATCCGGGAGACAAAGAAAGGAAGGCAAACAATATGAGAAGAATGATCGCCCTGTGTATGGCCGCCTGTATGGCCCTGACCCTTGCCGCCTGCGGCAGTCAGAACGACCCCGCCCCCTCCGGCTCCGCCGGACAGGGGAGCCAGTCCTCCTCCGCCTCTCAGCAGGAGACGGTGACCGTCCCCCCGGTGGAGGATCTCACCGGCGTGGACACCAGC